>JAZOLF010000107.1:0-17425 GCA_045652785.1 Candidatus Scatosoma sp.
GTAAAGAAGGATTCCTTATCTACGTTCTTTGCCGCCGCACCGATTTCCGTACCGATCAAATCCGAACCGTAATAGAAACGAATCAAGTCGCTGCGGAACGCATCCGCCAGGCGGCGTTTCAGTTCGTCGTTTACCGAGTCAATCACCATACAATTCGGGATCCCTTGCGTAAAAGCTTGGATATGTCCAGGTCCTACCCAAACTGCGATATTTTGGGGATTGATTCCGCTTTCCACCAACACTTCGGAAAGGCGAGCGCCCGTGGAAATTTCGATACCCTTCATACAAAGTATGAAGGTTTTGTCCTTGCCGCCGCAAGCAATAATTTTTTGGATAAACCCGCGCAAGCCCTGCGACGAGATCGAGATCACGATAACGTCCGCGTGCGACACCGCTTTTTCGAGATCGGAAGTCAAACAAATACGTTCATCCAAAGTCACGTATTCGTTCTTCCCCGTGTCACGCAAAATCTGGTAGGAATAGTCGTCTTCGGGCCCCCACGAATATACTTCGTTGCCCTGTTGACAAAGATACCATGCAATAAACGAGCCCCAACGCCCGCATCCAAGTACGGATATTTTCATAATTGATTTCTCTCCACAAACGCACGCGTCAAAGTGACGTCGTCCGTGTATTCGATTTCCGAACCGACAGGGATCCCGTGCGCCAAGCGGCTAACCGTAATTCCCAAAGGTTTGATCAGTTTTGCCAAGTACATCGCCGTAGCATCCCCCGAAACGTCAGGGTTTGTCGCCACGATTACTTCTTTTACGTCGCCTGCGCCCAAGCGAGCCAACAACTCGCGGATGCGAATGTCGTTCGGGCCAACGCCCGCCATCGGATCAATCGTACCATGTAAAACGTGGTACACTCCCTTAAATTCGTGCAACTTTTCAATCGCCATCACGTCCTTAGGTTCTTTCACCACACAGATCACGCTGCCATCGCGCACACGGCAAATGCCGCAAACGTCTTCTTCGGTAAAATTGCCGCAAACGGAGCAATAGCGCACCTTGCGTTTTACGCCCAAAATTGCATCCGCAAATTCTTTGGCTTCCGCGTCCGTCATATCAATAATTTTGTAGGCGTAGCGTTGCGCCGTCTTTTTACCAACGCCAGGCAAGCGAGAAAACTCATTAATGAGTTTCCCGATGCTTTCAATCATGATTTCCATGGATTACAACAGCCCCCCAAGTCCGCCCATATTGCCGAACTTGCCCATCTTTTCTTCGTAAACCTTGTCTGCCTTTGCATAGCCGTCGTTAATCGCCGCCATAATCAAGTCTTCCAAAAGTTCAATGTCTTCGGGATCTACAACGCTTTCGTCAAGTTCGATGCCGTTGATGATCTTTTTCGCGTTCATATACACCACAACCGCTTCGTTTGCCGCCGTGCCAACAACTTCCCAGTCATCCAAGAGCGCCGCCGTCTTTTCCATCTCTTCTTGCATCTTCTTTGCTTGTTGCATCAAACCGTTCATGCCGCTGTTGCCGCCTTTATATCCTGCCATAATTTCTTTCTCCTTATTTTACTTCTATTTTCGTCGAAGGAAAAGTTTCCTTCAACGCGTTAAAACTTTTCGTAAACGTGTCCGTTTGCTTGGATTTTAAGCGAACGTCAAATTGCCCTGCGCCGACCCCGATGAGTTCAAACGCCTGTGCTACCAACGCGTAGTGTTCGGGCTTTGTGATCGAGTTAAACATCGTTTCGCTGTCGGTCGCGAGCACCAAAACCCCATCGTCGTAGAAAGGTTCGGCATCCATACACATAGTAAACAAAACGCCGTTTCTACCCGTCTTGCGCAAAGTACGAAGGAATAACCCGAAGGTCGATTTCGCATCCCCCGTGGGTGCTTTTTGTACGGGAGTATTTGCCGCCGCAGGCGCTTGTACAGGAGCAGGCGTGGCGGGCTTAACCGTTTCAACGGGCTTTGCGATCTCTACGGGCGCAACCGATTTTTTCGGCGGCGCGTACACGGGTTCATCGTCGTACACAGGCGGCGCATCATAGATGGGGGGAGCATCGTAAATAGGATACTCTTCCGCCGCAGGGGCTGCCTTTTCTTCCTGTTCTTTCTCTTTCACCGCAGACACGGGTGCCTGTTTTTGTGTTTTTTCGGTAGGTTGTGCCGCAACCATACCCGATTGAACCGCCTTTTCCAAAAGTTCGATACGGGCAAGCAACGCATCCGTATCCGTTTCCGTTTGCGGCATACTTGCCTTAAAAATTGCCCCTTCAAAAATCACCCTTGGAAGGATGGAATATTTCAATTCGCTTTCCGCTTTCGCGAAGATTTCCGTCGCGCGAAGGAGCATATACGGCTGCGCATTTTTTGCCACCGCCGCCAACTTCTCATAATCGGACTTCGGCATCGCAAGCAGGGCTTGCGCCCCCTTACAGGATTTCGCGATCGTGCATTCGTTTAAGAAATTGAGCACGTCTGAAACGAGCATCCCGACGCTCTTGCCCGACGATAAGAACTGTTCCGCAATTTCGATCGCCGCGCCCGTATTCCCCTGCAACATACTATCGCAAAGGGCGCACACGCCGTCAAAATCCGCGCTGCCTAAAACCGCCGTCACGTCCTTATAGGTGAGTTTCCCTTCCCCATACGAAACGCAGGTATCCGCAATCGAGAGCATATCACGAACACTCCCTGCGCCCGCGCGCGCAATCGCAGAGATGGCTTCCGCGTCGTACTTCTTGCCGATGCTGTCGAAGACCATACGCAACCGCTCTTCCAAATCTGCCTGTGGAATAAGTTTAAAATCAAACCGCATACAACGGGATAAAATGGTGGACGGAATTTTATGCGATTCTGTTGTCGCCAAAATGAATACCGCATGATGGGGGGGCTCTTCCAAGGTTTTGAGCAACGCGTTAAACGCCTGCATCGAGAGCATGTGGACTTCGTCCACAATATACACTTTATACTTCCCTGCCACAGGGGGATATTGCACCTTTTCCCGCAAATCACGCATTTCGTCCACGCCGTTGTTGGATGCCGCGTCGATTTCGTTAATGTCCAAATTTTCAGGGCGCGCCAACGCTTGACAAACCGCGCACTTCCCGCACGGCGAACCGTCTATGGGGTGTTCACAGTTGATCGCTTGCGCAAAAATTTTCGCGATACTCGTTTTCCCCGTACCGCGCGGACCGCAAAACAGGTATGCATGCCCTACCCGTCCGCTCTCTATTTGGTTTTTGAGTACCGTAACGATGTGTTCTTGACGAACAACGTCCGAGAGTGTCTTCGGACGGAATGTGCGGTATAATGCCAAATGCGCCATAATTTCTCCTTACACGGGCATCCGCCCGTCTTTCTAATCCTACGTTCTTTTACGCAACACGCCCTTACTTTTTCAGCAGTTTTTCGATCTTTTTCTTGCTGCGTTGCAGGGCGTTATCTACGCTCTTTTCGTTCTTTTTCGTGATTTCACAAATCTCCGAAGCACTCAAACCTTTCATATACAAAGCCAGCACACGGAACTCAAAGTCCGATAAAACTTCGTTGATCTTGCGGAAAAGTTCTTCCCTGTTCTCACGGTCGATCATCTCTTCTAAGGGGTCGGAAACAGCGTATTCCCCGTCCACGTCGAATAGGGAAACGTAGTTGTTCAGCGGCTTGTTTTTCAACCGCCCCGACGCCTTGACCGCATCTTGAATGCGGCGAGTGATGCAAAGGTGGGCAAAACTCTTAAACCGCATTGCGCCAAAGTCGTATTTCTCCACCGAGCGATACAGCGCGATCATCCCTTCTTGGATCAGGTCTTCGGTGTCACCGCCCGCCAAAAAGTAGCCGCGCACGATACTACGAACCTTGCCCGTGTACCTAAGCAATAGGGTTTCCATCGCTTGTTCATCCCCGTCGCGGGCCGCCTGTACCAACATTTCGTCGGACACCTGCCCCGCAGTTTTTTTATCTTTTTCCATATCTTATAAGCGTTTTCTCAATACTTCGTAGGCGGCAATCCCCAACGCAACCGATGCGTTCAAGGAGTTTACTTTCCCCTGCAAAGGCAAGGACAGAACTTTGTCGCATTTTTCTTTGGTCAAGCGTTTTACGCCGCTATCTTCACCGCCGACAATGAGTGCCACGTTCCCCGAAAAATCTTCGGAGTAAATGTCTTCACCGCCCGCTTCCAACGCATACACCCAGTAGCCGCTCTTTTGGAGTTTTTCCACCACTTGGTTCAAATTCGCAACCCGTGCAACCTTCATGTGTTCCGCCGCGCCCGCCGAGATACGGATAACGCTTTCCGCCACAGGCGCACCGCCCGTTTTGGGGATCACAACGCCATCCGCGCCCGCACATTCCGCCACACGGATAATACTACCCAAATTGTGCACGTCTTCAATCCCGTCGCAAAGGACGATAAAACCGCCCTTTTCGCTCTTCTTTGCGGCGATAATGTCGTCCAAATCAAAATATTCGTAATCGGTCGTAAACGCAATTACCCCTTGATGCCTACCCGTTTCGCTTTCCTTTTCGAGTACTTTTTTATCCACGAATTGCACACGAACGTTGCGTTTGCGGGCTTCCGCAAAGATCACGCCAAGCGAGCCTTGTGGCGAGCCGCCCGATTTTTCCATCAATAATTTATCCACGTTTTTGCCCGTTTTTAACAATTCAATAACCGCGTTTCTTCCTTCCGTTTTCATACCTGTTTTCTCCTAACTTTGCCGCCGATTTGCACCCTTTTTCTATCCTATTAATGGCTGGGCTTGTACGGCTCTACCGATTTTTGCGTAGCAAATAAACTTTCATCCACCATCGAGAGCAGTTCGTTCAACCGCTCCTGTTTCCCCGTCAAATGCAAGTACCCGAGCACCGCTTCAAACCCTGTCGAGCGGTTATACGCCGCCGCGGATGCGTTCTTGCTCTTGGTTGCCTTTTTGGCGTTTCTGCCGCGCTTGAAAATTTCCGTTTCCGTTTCGTCGAGCATCGGCTCAATTTGTGCCAAAAATACACTTTGCCCTTCCGCGGACACAATTTTGGACGCCGCGCGTTGATATTCCGACGCCTTGCCCTGCGACGAGCAAACCAACCGTTCCCGCACGTACAGCGAATAAACGGCGTCACCCACGAACGCCAACACCACGGGATTTAATTGTCTTGCCTGCGCGTCCGTCATCTTTGCCACCGCCTTCTTCGTAAAATTGCGCTCATATGAATTCCATTATAACATAATGGAAGTGGTTTTGCAAGCGTGTTTTTAAAATTCTTACGTCGCGGCAAGATTTTTAATCTCCGAAAGTACCCCTGACGCAATCGCATCTGCAAGCCGTCCGCAAAAATCAGGGTCGGCAAGCAAAGCATCATCTTTGGGGTTGGACAAAAATCCGCATTCGACGATCACGCTCGGGTGCGCAATTTTCAACATATAATAATCCCCCGCGGCGGCAACGCGCGGCTTTACACCCTGCTTTTCATACAGCCCATTCAACGACCTTTGGACGTTTTCGGCAAGCGACTGGCTTTGCGGATTGCTCTTTTCATAAAAAACCTGCCCACCGCGCGACGAAGACGACGGGTAAAAGTTTTGGTGAATAGAGAGCACAAACGTAGGAGCAGCGCTCTCACAAATCGCCTTCCGCTTTTCCAGATCCCTGCGTTTAAAACCAGGCAAAGTTGTACCATACAGCCCGCAATCGGTTGACCGAGTCATCACCACGGAAAACCCCATATCCGTCAGCCTTTCCTTTACAAGGAAAGAAAGGGACAAATTGACGTCGCTTTCCTTGCGTTTCGTAAACACCCCGACCACACCGCCGTCAATACCGCCGTGCCCTGCGTCCACCACAATTTTCATCTCGCTCATATTTGCCACCGCCGCAGGCGCATTCAAGGCCCGAAAGCACAGCCCAACCGCCAGCCCATAGCCGACTACAAGCGCCAAAAATATCCCAACCATTCTTCTTTTCATCTTTCTCATACCACAAGGTATGCCCGTTCCAAGAAAAATATGTTTTGACAAAATGCTTTTTTCTTCGTCCTTTCTTCTTATTTTTCCCACGTTTTCCACCGTTATACTGACCGTATGAAAGTACTTTTAGGTTTATTTTGGATGCTTATCTTATTATCCTTTTGCTGTGCGGTTGTCTTTACGGCAAAGTATTTTTTACGGCGGGAAAAGCGCAAACCGCCACCCGAGCCGCCCCCGTCGCCGCCACCCGAGCCTGTCTATTATATCGTGGAAAGGAAAGCCCGAAAGAAGAATGTCTATTCCACGCCCAAGAAAATCAAATTTGAATAAGCACGTGCAATCCGCACCAAAAAGCGCAAATAAAAAAACACCCAAAACGGGTGTTTTTTCATTCATTCCATACCTGTATAGGGGAAATTAGTCTTCGTCAACGTATTTTTCCATATTTTCGCCGTCCGACCAAAGGCGTTCCAAATGGTAGAACAAACGGGTATCATCGTTAAAGATATGCACGATTACGTCGCCGTAGTCGATCACCGCCCATCTGCCGTCGCGCACGCCTTCCGCTCTCGTCGGCTCGATGCCGAGTTCCTTTTCTACCAACTCTTCCACTCTTTCACCCATCGCCTTGATTTGGGATGCGCTGCCCGCACTCGCGATTACGAAATAATCACAAAGGGAAGTACGTTCACGCACGTACAAAGTGACGATATCTCTACCACGTTTTTCAGAAAGCGCCTTACACGCCGTCAACGCCAGTTGCTTGCTGTTTTTCATTTCTTCCATATTTCTTTCTCCTTTTCGTAATAATCTTTCGCAATTAAAGTTTTTTGATAGACAGGCTTCCCTGCCTTTGTTAAATATTCTACGGTGTCTTGGAGTGCCGCCAAGATGCACGCATCCAAGTCTTCCCAAAAGAGTTTCCTAAGCCGTTCCACCCCGGGATAGGAGCGGTCTTCTTCCACCAAATCCGCCAAGAATACGAGCTTATCCAGGTCGGACATCCCCGCCTTGCCGCTGGTGTGGCAGGCGATTGCGGACAGCACTTCTTCGTCTGTTATCCCCAAATGCACACGTGCGACGTATTCCCCAGCGTATTGATGCACCACGGACGGGGGACATCCGTCAGGGGGAGTAAACCCTATCAATAGCCCATCGCTCGGCGCAAGATTTTTTGCACAGTCGTGCAACAGACAAGCCTGTAAAACCTGTTTTTCATTAAGCCGTAATTGCCCCGCGCGCTCTGCCGCCAGCAACGCCACCCGAACGCTATGCGCCGCTCTTGACGGCTTTTGCAAAGCAAGGGAAGAAAGTACGCCGTCTATCTTATACAAGCCCTTTTTCGCTATATACGCCGCCACTTTTTCGTCAGTATAAGCGGTTATTTCCATACCTGCCCCCGCCAAAACGCGAATTTTCGTCGAAGAAACGTCTTTGCCTTCGTAGGACAACACGACAAACTCTTTGCCAAATTTTTCTTGGAAAACTGCCCTTTCTTCCTGCACCCAGCCTTCTTCTTCGGCACGCGCACACACCGCAAGGGTTGCGTTTTCTAAAATATCTTCGGGGTTGCGCCACAGGGGGAAATTTCGGAGCATATCCGTCCCAACCAGGAAAAATATTTCCGCATTCGGATACACTTCCTTAAAGTGCCGAACGGTCAAATAGGTATAACTCGCGCCCCCTTTTTCAATCTCGTAATCGCTCACGGTAATCTTTTCGTCATCCGAAAACGTCAAAGCGCACATCGCAAGCCGATCTTGATCGGGGATCAAGTTTCTCCACGGTTTATGGGGCGGGTTCGCCGCGGGCATCACAAACAGCCGATCCAAAGAAAGATCGACCACCGCTTGCCGCGCAAGCGCGATATGTTCGCTGTGAATGGGATCAAACGACCCGCCAAAAATGCCTATCCGCATACCCGTTCCTTTTGCACGCCGCATTCCGCCGCTACGTGCCTATCTTTATTATATACTATTTTTTACATTTTTTCAAGTTTAACGGCAAACTTTTTCGGCAAAAATAGGAAAAAAGGAGTTTTTATGAAAAAATCAGCCTACCTTTCCGACGTATTGTTCGCGTTCATCGTCCTGTTTTTGCCTATCCTTTGTTATTTGCGCTTTCGTGGGATTTCTCTTCCCGTATCCGTCGTGCTTGCCGCCCTTTGCGGAGTATGCTCCGCGACGCTTGCCGCGCTGTGGATGAACCGAAAACGCCACGGGCAAAAACTCAAAGGGGAACAGCGGCGTCAGGTAGAGTTGTTCTCTCTGCATCTTGCTCTACTTTCCCAACGGGAACAAGCGGAATTCTTTGCGGAGCGCATCTCCGCGCTTTCGAACACGCAATCGGTACGAATGGTGCGATGGGACGGCGTGTATTTACTGGAAACGGACGATACCCTTATCTACCCTTTATTCTCCGTCGAGCCGATCACCGCCAGCCGCGTTTTACCCCTACTCACCCATCCTGCCGAAGAAAAATGCAGGCTTATTTCTTCCCCGTTGACCGCAGACGCACAGACTTTTTTAGAAAAATTCTCTCTGCAAACGACCACCGCCGAAGAAACGTACTTACGCCTAAAAACCAAAAACGCCCTGCCTGAACGATACAAAAGCGAAAGCGTATTCGACAAGAAACGCAAACGTCGGTTTGCTCTATGGCTGCAAAAAAAGAACGCCCGCCCGTTTTTCACAGGCGGAGCGTTGTTGCTTATATCTTCCTTGTTTTCACCCTTTCCGTATTATTACGTAATCGTGGGAACGCTGCTCACTTTCACGTCCGTCTTGGTGCGTACTTTCGGAAAAGAATAAGGTTTATCTGATTATTTTGCTTGCAAAGACAAAAATGCCTTACCCAAGTACGCAATTACGTCCGTTGCCGTCAAGGAATATTCCCCAACGTCTTTCGTAGCAAGTTCCGCAGCCCTACCGCAAAGATACGCCGCTGCGACTGCCGTTTCATAGCCGCCATCCACCGATGCGCACAGCCCTGCAAGCACCCCCGAAAGCACGTCACCGCTCCCCGCTTTGGCTTGACCTGCCGTACCGCTGCAACTGATTCTTGCACGCTTGCCGTCCGTAATCACGGTTGCCGCGCCTTTCAATAAAATGGTACAGCCCCATTCCTTTGCATACCGTTGCGAAAGGGTGAGCGCGTGCTCTACCACTTCCGAACAAGGCGCACCGATCAAGCGGGCAAACTCTCTCGGATGGGGGGTTAAAATTACTTCGCACGTCGCGTTTTGGAAGAGTGCCGTCAAAGCGTCCTTGCGATATTCCGCCAAAGAATTGAGCGCATCCGCATCCAAAACCAGCGCACCTTCGTGGTGGGAAAGCAAGTATTCCGCACCCTGCGCCACGTCTTCGGAAATATCCATTCCCATCCCAAACGCCACCGCGCCTTTGGGAATTTTCGCTAAAATTTCTTCGTTAAATGCGTACCTGCCCCCGTCATTTGTGATAGAAAGCAGCACTTCGGGAATTTTTAAGGCAAACAGCGGGAACAATTTTTCAGGCAACAACAAGGTCGTGTAGCCTGCGCCGCTGCGCACCGCCGCCGATGCGGAAAGATATGCCGCGCCCGTGTATTTTTCGCACCCTGCAACGATCGTCGCCCTTCCGTAATTTCCCTTGTGCGTATTCCGTTTCCGTTTGGGCAAAAACGCCTTTACTTCGTCTTCTTCCACAAGCCGCGCATAGCCGTCGCCGTCCGCATCGAAACCAGGCAACATAATGCCGATGTCCGCGCGGAGCACTTTCCCCGCATGGTCCAAGCCGTCACACAGCACCACGCCGCTCTTGATTTCCCCAAGACACAAAGTCACATCCGCGTCCACCGCTTCGCCTTTTGCAACGCCGCTATTGCCGCACACCCCCGACGGAATGTCCGCCGAAAGGATTTTTGCGCCCCGCTTTTTCAACGTATTCATTTTGCGGATCACCGCATCCGTCCGTTCGTCTTCGCGATAAGTATAGCCCGTACCAAACAGGCAATCAATCACCAGCGTATAATCGCCATCGGGGATACTATCGTAAATCCGCCCGTTGTTCATCATAAATTCGGACAAGTTGAGTGCGCATTCGTGCGTGCGTTTTTCCGCAAAGAATACCGCATCCGTTTCCCTGCCCGCAAGCAACAAATGCCTACCGCAGACAAAGCCGTCTCCGCCGTTGTTCCCGCCGCCGCAAACGATTAGAATTTTTCCCGTGGGCGCAAGTTTTTCCGCCTGCTCTTTCAAGGCGATTCCCGCCCGCTCCATCAGTTCCAAAGCAGGCACACCCAGCGTTTCGATTGTAAACAAATCCGCTTCGCGCATTTGTTCGTTCGTCAATACGTATTTCATCTTCTCTCTCACTTTTTCAAAAGGGCAATTTCCCCATAGGCGTAGGCAGTCGTTTCGCCCCCGTCTTTGAGCAACAATTCTCCCCGTTCGCTCACCCCAACCAGAGTGGCTTTTTTCACCGTTTCACCTATGGTGAACGAAACTTCTTCCCCCACGAATGCAAGCCGTTTGACATACTCATCAAACGAGAAGGGCGCAAACAAATTTTCGAGCAATCTTTCTTCCACTTCCCGCACGTCAATCGCCCTGCCAAGCGCCGCAAAAAGTGTGGTTGCAATCGGCGCGATTTCATCCGAAAGCAAGTTGTTCACATTCAGCCCGATCCCCCACAGCGTCGAGTGCAATGCACCCCCCGCAATACGATTTTCGGTGAGTACGCCGCACACCTTTTTCCCATCGAGTAGCACGTCGTTCGCCCACTTGATTTTGGGGGCAAGCCCATAACTTTCTAACGTCTTACAAACGGCAACCGCCGCCCGCGACATCATCAAAAAACCATCCTTCGCGGAAACGCCGCTATGAAAGGTTAAAACGGAGAGCCAAAGCCCCCCTTTTGCGCATTCAAACGCCCGATTCCTTGTGCCTTTCCCTTGCGATTGCACAGCGGCAACGGCAAGCATTTCTTGCCCAGTTTGCCACTTTTCCCGCAAAAAATCCTGCGTAGAAGGAAGGCTGTCAAAGCGATATTCTATCCGTTTCATCTCACACCTGACCCCTACTTATTGCATTTCATCCACGTCCGCAAGCGACGATAAAGCCGCCTTTGCAACGTCAAAAGAAAACCCTTTCGACAAAAGATACCGATAGGTTTTTTGGAGCGTGGTAACGTCAAGCGTCTTACCCCGCGTGTATTTTTCGACAATCGTTTTCGCGGTCGCAATCTGCGTTTCTTCGTCAATTTCCGCAACCGCTGCCTGCGCCTGCTCATCCCCCACGCCCTTGGCGCGAAGTTCTTGTCGGATCAAGCGCGCGCCCTTTTTCTTTGCCTTACTTTCGGCGTACGCCTTCGCATAATCTTCATCGTTGACGAACCCATAGGAGCGCATCTTTTCAAGCACGTATTCCACCGTCGCAGGCAAATAGCCTTTTTTTGTCAAAAAATCCCGCACTTCCTTTTCCGTCTTTTGGGTGGCGGTGATATGGGTGAGCGCCTTATCCAGCGCCGTCCGTTTTTCGCTTTCGAGTTGGATTTCCGCAAGGTAGCCTTCGCTGACCGTCTGCCCGACCTTCAAACGATTTTTCACCGTCGTTTCCAGGCTCAACCCACAATAAAAACGCCCGTCGACGTAGATCGAACAACGGGTTTTATCTTTGGCTTGGGGGGTGATTGCGGTAATTTCCATCTTTTCTCCTTTTTTCTATCCCGCTATACCCAAAGCGGAAAGAAAGCGGTATTATTCTACCACAAAGCCGCCGATTTGTCAATACGCTTTGCCCGCCGCCCGCAGGCTTTTTTGTAAAAAATATTTCTATTTTTTCCCGCAAGGGGTTTACTTTTTTGCAAAAAGATGCTACAATGATAACAGAGCGAACTTATAAGGTGGTTTTACGATATGAGTGAAAACGTATATGTTGTTGATTTTGAAGGTTTCAAAGCAGAATTACCCATTCTCCCCCTGCCTTCGGGAATCAGTATTGCATTTTTTAACCTGCACGGCGACAACGCACTTACCGAACATTGTGCAAAGTTGCTTGCAAAGCACCTGACCGACTGCGAAGTGGTACTCACCGCAGAATCGAAGGGCTTACAGTTGGCGCACTGTGTTTCCCGTGAACTTGGTCAACGCTACTACGCAGTAGCGCGTAAGAGCAAAAAACTCTACGTGCAAGACGGCATCGAAGTATCCATCAACGCATCTATCACGACAGGTAAAGAACAAAAACTCTACCTTTCCAAGCACGACGTAGAACTCCTGAAAGGCAAAAAAGTTGCCATCGTGGACGACGTCGTATCGACGGGCGCATCCCTTTTGGGCTTGGAAGCGTTGGTAGAAAAAGCGGGCGGCATTCTGCACAAAAAGGCTTTTGTTTTGGCGGAAGGCGACGCGGCAAAACGCGAAGACGTTATCTTCTTGGGAACGATCCCCCTGCTTTAATCTTGTTTTTGGTGACAGGCTTTTTTCTGTACTGCCGCAAATAAAAGCATACGATGTTTAACAAATTTAGAAAAGATTGCGGATAATGGTAAAAAAAACTACCATCTATCCGCTATTTTTTTTATGGAATACTTGCATTTTAAGAAAATATGCGGTATAATGATTTTGTATAACAACATACATATAGTCGCACAGGCGCGCTCTTACACACGCACGCGCTATGCGAATACATAACAAGGGAGTTTTTATGGCAAAACGTGAAAGACAAAAAACGGTTGTTAAAAAGAAGAGCGGCATCGCTGGCAAGATCGGCTGTTTGTTGCTTGGCTTTGTACTCGGTGTCGTTGGTACAGTTGGCGGCGTAGGCGGTTTTGGCTACTATGCAGTCACGCAGGTAAAAATCAAAGACGCAGTCAGTATGGTAAACGACATGGCGGGCTTGGATTTGAATTACGCTGATTACATCACCGAAGAATACGGCGACGGCACGACACTTGATTTGATCAATGCCATCAGCCAAGTAGTAAGCGATTTCAGCGGTGAAAACGCTACGCTTTCGACGCTCGAAAAAATCTCGCCTATGGTGGGCAAGAGCGTTCAATCTGTGATCGACAAACTCACCGAATTTGGGCTTTCCGTAGATTATGATAGGCTCATGACAACGCCGTTTGGTGAACTTGCTGGGTTCTTGACCGACACCGTAAACGATACGGAGATTGCCAAACTCGTTGAATCGGTCACCAAAAACGAAGTGACGGGTATCCTTTCCATTATTTGCTACGGCGAAGAAGGGGAAGATTATGTAATCAATGATGACGGTACAATCACGATGCTCGGCGGGGCTACGTCTGCAACGATCGGTTCGTTGACGAACGCAGATATGCTTTCCGACCGTTTGAGCGGTCTTTCCTTCCAAACGCTCATGAGCGCTTTGGGCAGCATCAACGAAGAAGACGCCATTATCCGTACCTTGGTGTACGGCGTAGAAGGCAAGGACTTCGTGATGATTGACGATGACAACGATCCCGCCACCCCCGACGTTGTGCATCAACTCCCGAAAACTTACGATTTAACGGTTGCACTCATCAACCCCGAAAACCCCGATGAAGGCACAGAGCCTGTTGTGATTGCACCCGACGGCTCGGTATTCACCCTTGTTGATAGCACGTTTACGAATGCTGAACTCGGTCAAACGATCGTTCTTTTGGACGGCGAAAGCGAATACCAAGCACAGGTGCTTGATAGCGAAAGCAACGTTATCTATGATTTGAAATACCTGGAAACGGAAGGCAGCGTAGAAAAGTTCCAAGCCTACATCGACGGCGCGGCGCAAGTACGCAAAGGCCCTTACCTTAGCGACGTTATCGGCGAAGGCGCTGACCTGCTTGCGATCGTCGGCGAAGTTCGCTTGGGCGACTTGCTTGGCTTGAACGGCGATTCCGATCCCATCATGCTTGCGGTTGCGTACGGCGAAAAGGATAAGGACTACACCGTTGACGAAACGACGAAAAAGATTACCCCGATCAACGATCCTGTGACGATCAACGATCTTATGACTGTGGACGGCGGCATCTCCATCGTAGAAGATATCCCCCTTGCAACCTTGTTGAAGATCGAATCCCCCTTGCAAGAAGGCGTAGAAAGCCTGATGATCATCTTGGCTTACGGGGAAGAAGGCACGCACTATCGTACTTACTGGGAAGACGGCGTACAAAAGTGGGAATGGCTCACCAACCAAGAAACGGGTGAACTGTACTCCGAACGCACCGTCGGCTACTTGATTGACAACGGCAACGAATCCTTGTTCAACGATTTGACGATCGAAACTTTGCTTGCGGTAGGCGCAAACAGCGATGATTTGATGCGCGCTTTGGCATACGGCAACGAAAACACCCACTATATTTTGGTGGACGAAAACCCTGGCGATGCCGACAACACGCCTAACGCTGTAAAGATGCTGCCTATGCGCTACTTCGCTTCGGGAACGCAAGTCTTTGACGAAGAACACATCTTTGTCGGCACTTTCGGGGCGGAAGTGGAAAGCGGCATTTACACCGTGACGCTTAACGCGGAAAAATCGCAATACATCAAAGCAAACGCAAGCGGCGGCTACGACGTTTTCGCAACGCTTGAACAAGCCCAAACGTACGCGGCGGATAACGATACACGTATGTATCACGCCAAGACGAAACTCGTTGATCTGCGCGGCTCGAATGCGGCAAATAAGATTGAACGCATCGAACTTGCGGCAGCTTTGGACGTTGACATCTTCGGCGAAGGGGAAAATGCGCCCGATCCTTTGATGGTGCAACTCGCATTCGGCGTTGAAGACGTCCACTACACGCTCGACCGCACGAACAAGAAAATCAACTGGTTGGAAGACGGCAACGGCTTGAAATACCACGCGCGTACCATCCACGATATGAAGGATACGCACACGCTCTTTGAAAGCATCTATTTGGATACCGTGTTGGAGTTGAACTATCAATCCCCCGCGATTATGTTGGCGCTTGCTTACGGCAACGATTATACGATCAGCGGCACGAATGTCACCTCCAATACGCGCAGAACACTTGGGGCTTTGATGGGCAGCAATTCTAAAACCCTGATCGAAAGCATCGAAATGCGCAACATCATCACCAACGTTGCGGCGGATGATGCGATGATGAACTACATCTTGTTCAATATGACCGAACCCAACCCCAGCGATCCTGCTTACAAAGTACGCACGCTTGGTGACTTTATGAACGGCAGCAGCGACATCATCAACGGCATGATGGACGAATTGACGCTCGAACAAGCGCTTGGCGAAGCGGCAACGGACGGCCAGTTGCTTAGCAACTTCAAGGATACGAAAATTTCCAACTTGGGCTCGGAAATCCAAAACTTGTCCATAGGGAAAGCCATCGGCGAAAAAGTGACGAATCATACGATTTTGAAACACATTGCGGACGCTACCCTTTCGGACATCGACCAAAAACTCACCGACCTTTCCATTCAACAGGTTTTGGACGATCCCGCGAACGGCATCTATCAATACGCAAACTTCGGCGGTGTCATGAAGACTGCGGTACAAACGGGTGTGGACGGCAACAATAACCCCATCTATAAGGAAGTGTATGCAACCCCTAAGGACAGCGGCTCTTACAAGTACTTGGAATGGAGATACACCGACGGCAACGCGATTGCTCCTTCCCCCTTGAAAGGCACCTGGAAGTATCTTTTGCTTGATGAAAACGGCACGGAACGCGTGTATGCTTTGCAAGATATGAACTCTGCGATGGGCAACGTTTCCGTGAACATCCAAAAGGCAACGTTGAACGATCTGGGCAACGACGGCATTATTTCCATGAGTTCTTCCTTGCTCGACACCGCAATCATTACCCAAATCGGTATTTATCCCGTAGGTAGCGCGCCTTCTGGTAAATCCACACTCGGTGAACTTACCGTAAACGAAGCGGTCACCTATTTGAGTACCGTCCTGGAAGTTCTGATTGATGCAGGCCTTGCATCCTAATACAAACAAAGGGAGCGTAAGAAAAATCGCTCCCTTTTTTATTCTTTTTTTAAAAAGGCATATAAAATGATTGACTAACCTATGCAAAATGGGTATAATTGTACTGTATGGCTACGGGTGTAGCCAAAACCTTGCCCATCGGATTTTCCGCGATGGGCCGAATAAGACCAGGAGGTAAAAATAGTTATGGCTAAATACGAAATGTTGTATTTGCTCAATAACGACTCGACGGAAGAAGTAAAGGCTGCTGAAATTGCAAAGTACGAAGAAATCGTAGTAAAAGCAGGCGGCGCTGTTGTTTCTACGGACAAGTGGGGTACGAAGAAAACTGCTTACCCTATCAAGTTCAAGAACGAAGCATACTTCGTGTTGATGACGTTTGAAGCAAACGCTGACGTACTTACCGAACTCGACCGTGTTGCCGGCATCGACAGCGAAGTGTTGAGACGTATGATCACGAAAGCGTAAGTTTTGAGTAAATAGGTGAAATTATGAACAAGATTTATTTGATAGGCAATCTCACGCGCGACCCCGAGTTGGTAGAAACCGCATCGGGCGTACAAAGATGTCGTTTTTCGATTGCGGTAAACCGCAATTACAGAAGTGCTGACGGCGAACGTCAAGCTGACTTCTTCAACTGCACCGCTTGGCGTGGTTTGGCAGAAACGATTGCGCGCTACACGAAAAAGGGCACGAAAGTTTGCGTCGTAGGCAGCGTAGAAATGCGCGAATACGAAGACAACACGGGCGCAAGACGCACCGCTGTTGACGTTATGGTGCAAGACTTCGAAATCCTGACGCCGAAGGCTGAAGATGGTTCTTCCTTCGATGCGGCAGAACCTGCCCCCCGTACCACCGCCGCTCCCAGACGTAAGCCTCAGTTGCAACCGATGGACGACGATGGCGATATCCCCTTCTAATTTAGGAAGGACAAAAAAACATTAAGGAGAAACGAAAATGGAAGAAAAGGCACCTGTTAAAAAGGTTTTCAAGAAAATGCCCCGCAAAAAGGTATGCGCTTTCTGCCAGGAAAAAATCGCTGAAATTGATTACAAGGACGTAAACCGTCTTAAGAAGTACATCACCGAAGGCGGCAAAATCCTTCCCCGCAGAATGAGCGGTACTTGCGCAGCGCACCAAAGAAAGGTAGCAACCGCTATCAAGCGCGCGCGTATAGCATCCTTGCTCCCCTTCAAAGGTGAGTAATCACAACTAATGTTATAAGACAAATTCAATTTCAATAAAAAGTACAAAACTTTCCGACCTGAAATTATATATAATCTTATAACAAAAAGAAATTAAAATCTTTGAAAGAAGAAACAATTTAGCACACAAAACACTCTGCTACTCAGTGGGGTGTTTTTTTATTTTATCTATATAATTCTACTCCCCTACTAATACAGCTCAAAGCCTTATAAATCCTAATAATTCTAGACCTTCAGCTCCCCTACAATATATATATAATAATATAATAAAAATTCTCTTAATTCTTCGCCCTCTCTGCCTCGCTCCCTACGCCTTGGATATTCTTCTCACTCCCCCC
>JAZOLF010000108.1:0-19391 GCA_045652785.1 Candidatus Scatosoma sp.
GAATTCGGGTAGCGAAGTTAAGATATAGCCATTCCAGTCGGGCAAGGAGCGGAACGCTTTTGCGAAATCTCGCATCAAGCCTTGCACTTCCTTTGCATCCGACAGCCTTTCGCCGTAAGGGGGGTTGCAAACCAACACGCCGTAAGGAGTATCGCAGGTAAATTTTCTGGCGTCTGCCACCGAAAAACGAATAGCATCCAAGACCCCTGCCTGTCGTGCGTGTGTCCGCGCGATTTCTACGTTCTTCGGGTTGATATCGCTGGCAAAAATGCAGACTTTCCGATCCCGTCTTTCCCCGTCCTTTCCTTCTTCGCGGGCTTTTTGGATGTGCGTTTTTGGAACAAATGCCCAGCGCTCAAAATCAAACGAGCGGTATAAGCCGGGCGCGATATTCCACGCTTTTAAAGCCCCTTCGATGGGGAAAGTACCGCTGCCACAGAAAGGATCTGCAAGCGGTTTTTCGCTGTCGCGATCGGGGTTGTAAAAAGTATTATCCAAGATGCACGCCGCCAGGGTTTCTTTCAAGGGTGCAGCGACGGAAAGGGTGCGGTAGCCGCGTTTGTGCAGCCCGTCCCCCGTGGTGTCGATGGTGACGGTCACTTCGTCGCGATAGATAGAAAAGCCGACAATGGTACGGGCTCCGCTCTCCGTGAAGGTTTGCCTGCCCGATTTTTTCTTATCCGCAAGCCGAGAGATGATGGCCTTTTTTGCCACGCCACCACAGGCTTTGATTGCGCCTAAAACGGATTGAAAACACTTGCCATCCATCAAAATTTGGCTGTCCATTTCCAAGTAGTTTTCCCAACTCACCGCGTACATGCCCCCGTATAATTCGTCAAAAGTGGTGGCGTGGAACTGCGCAACTTTCAACAAAACACGTTCACCGCCGCGCAGAAGAACGTTCAGCCGCGCAACGTCTTGCCAACCGCCTTCCACGTGGATACGCCCGTTTTCGGCGGGGCATTTTTCGTAGCCTAAGATATTGAGTTGTCTTTTGACGGTTTGTTCTAATCCTGCCGCCACAGGGATCAATAATTCCATATTTTGATTATATCATTCGCGAAAGCCTTTGTCAACACTTGACGAAAGAAAAAAAAGGGGGTATAATAGCAGTATGAACAAAGTAAATTACGACAAAATGATGATGGAGCAAATCAAAGATTTGCCCAAAGGCACGCCCCTGCTTTTGCATAGTTGCTGTGCGCCCTGTTCTACGGCGTGTTTGGAGCGGCTGCACAAAGTGTTTTCGGTACGCGTATTCTATTATAACCCGAACATTTCTGAACGGGAAGAATACGAAAAGCGCAAGGCGGAGCAAATCCGTTTTCTTCGGGAAACGGGTTGGGCGGAAATTGTCGATTGCGATCACGATGCGCAGGCGTTTGCATGGATGTCACAGGGCTTGGAAAATGAGCCGGAACGCGGTACGCGCTGCTATCGGTGCTACGCTTTGCGGTTAGAAAAGACGGCGGAAAAAGCAAAGGAACTCGGGGTGGAATATTTTGCAACCACGCTCACGCTCAGCCCGTTGAAAAACGTAGAGTGGCTCAACCAAATCGGGGGAGAACTGGGTGGCAGGTACGGTTTAAAGTATTTATATACCGACTTTAAGAAAAAGGGCGGCTATTTGCGCTCGATTGAACTTTCGAAGGAATACGGATTGTATAGACAGGATTTTTGCGGGTGTAAATTCTCTCGCAGAGGGAAGGAAAATGACGGCAAGTGAAATTATTTTATTGATACTCGAAATTATCGGCACGGTAGCCTTTGCTGTATCGGGGGCGTTTGTTGCTATTAAGTCAAAGTTGGACGTTTTTGGCGTGGTCTTTATCGGCTGCGTGACGGCGGTTGGCGGCGGCATTACCCGCGATCTTTTGATCGGACAAAATCCGCCTGCGATTTTTGGCAATTTGTACGTTTTGTTGATTGCGGCAATCACATCTATTTTTGTTTTTGTGACGGCGCGCATCACCCATCGTAAATTCTTTGTAGGCTATGAAAAAATCGAACCCGCGCAAAACGTTTTCGATGCGTTCGGGCTTGCAGCCTTTACCGTAATGGGTACGGAAATTGCCTTTTTACACGGCTTGCAGGACAATGCTGTTTTGGCAATCCTGCTCGGGATGCTGACGGGTGTCGGCGGGGGTGTCATTCGTGACGTATTGACGTCCACCACCCCCTACATATTCAAAAAGCACATCTACGCTTTGGCGTCCATCGCGGGTGCAATTATCTATTACGTAATGCGCCTGTTTATGGCAGATACGCTTTTGCCATCCGTTTTGGCGATGATAGCGGTGGTTATCCTGCGTTTGTTTGCGGCAAAATACCGTTGGAGTTTGCCCAAAGTCCATTTGGAAGAAGAATAACAAAGGGGCAGGTACGCGATGAACGGCTATAAATATGAAATGCACATCCATACTTGTCCTTGTAGCGGCGGTGGTGATAAGGTGGAAAAACACATCGACGAACTCATCAAAAAGGGGTTTTCGGGGATGGTGCTGACCAACCACTTTTTCCGCGGTGATACCCGCATTGACCGCGCTTTGACGTGGGAATCGTTTGTTGCGGAATACGAAAAGGACTATGAACGCGCTAAAGCCTACGCAAAGGATAAGGATTTTGACGTGTTGTTTGGCATTGAAGAGCATATTCAAGAAGGGAATGAAGTGCTGGTTTACGGCATCACGCCCGATTTTTTGAAGGCACATTCGCAGTTGAAGACAGCGGGGCTTGCGGAGTACGCAAACTTGGTGCACGCCGCGGGCGGAATGTTGTATCAATCGCACCCTTACCGCGACCGCTGGTACATAGACCATCCCTATCCGTTCGACGAAGTTTTGATTTTGGATGGTGTTGAAACTTACAACGCCGCAAACGAGCCTGCTTGGAACGACAAGGCGGCGGAGTTTGCAAAAGAAAAAGGGCTGCCGATGATTGCAGGCTCGGACGGGCACTCCTGCCAAACGGGTGGCAGAGCAGGGATTGTGTCTCCCGTGCGTATTCGGGATAATGAAACGCTTTTAAGCGTTTTGAAGGCCCAAAATTACCAACTTTTCAAAGGGGAATAATATGTCGATAGTATGTAAGTTTGGCGGTACGTCGTTGGCGAGTGCCGAAATCGTGCGCCGTTGCGCCGAAATTATCAAAGCGGATGAGCGCCGCCGCTACGTAGTGGCAAGCGCGCCTGGGAAAAAGCATTCCGCGGATAAAAAAGTAACCGATTTGTTGATCGGCTGCTACGCAAACTTAGACAGCGAAGAAGGGTTTAACGCCTGCTTTGAAGGGATTAAAGCGACCTTTCGGGAGATTGCGAAACTCGTTCCGTTCTTCCCGATTGAAGAAGAACTCGACGGTTTGTATAACGAAATTCGCTACGCTTTGAACAGCCAAGATTACGTCGTTTCCCGCGGGGAATATTTGAGCGCAAAATTGCTTGCGGCGTACTTGGGATATGAGTTCTTGGATGCAACTCGGTTTATTCGTTTTCGCGGCGGCGAACTCGATTTAGAACAGACCATTGAGCAGGCAAAAAGCGTAAACGATGGGGGCAGGTACGTGATTCCGGGCTTTTACGGGGTGGACGAACAAGGATACGTCAAGACGTTTAGCCGCGGCGGCAGCGACATTACGGGTGCGATTGTGGCACGGGTGTTCGGTGCAGAACTTTACGAAAACTGGACGGACGTGGACGGCATTTTCGTTGCCGATCCAAGGGTGATTACCAGGGCGAAAAAGGTGGAACAAGTGTCCTATCGCGAACTGCGCGAAATGTCCTATATGGGGGCGTCGGTGCTCCATTCCGAAACGTTGTTGCCTTTGGTCGATTATCCCATTCCCATCCACCTTCGCAATACGTTTGCGCCTGAAAAAGAAGGGACGAAAATCGTCAAAAAGCGGGAACGCGTGGAAGACGAAGAAGTGATTGCTTGCGTCACGGGCAAGAATGATTATACCTGTATCCAAATTTCCAAAATGATGCTGGATAAGCAACTTGGGTTTGTAAAAAGAGTTACTTCGGTATTCGAAGAATACCGCATCAACATTTCGCACACCCATTCTGGGCTTGACAACCTGTGCTTGTTTGTGGAAAAATCAGAATACAAAACCATCGACTTCGACGGCTTTTTAGCGGTGCTGAAAGAACGGGTGGATGCGGACAAAATCAAGGGGTATCAAGACCTTGCGCTTTTGGCGGTGGTCGGGCACAATCTTTCGGAGAAAATCGGGATTTTGGCAACGATTTTCAACGCCCTGTCCAAACACGAAATCGGGGTACGGACGGTGTACCAAAGCCCGAGCGAATGCAACATCATTATCGGTATTGAAAACCGAGAATTGATGAAAGCGGTGCAAATTATTTATGCAGAACTGGTTAGATAAGAATAGTTTGAAACGAAAAGGATTGCTTTTTAGTAATCCTTTTTCTATTGAAATTTTAAAAAGGTGTTGACAAAAAGCGGCGTTTGTGCCATAATGAAAGGGTGAAGTATTTTATACTTCAAACAGGAGAAATTATGAAAATTATCATTGTTGGCTGTGGCAGAGTTGGTTATTCGCTGGCTGGAAAATTGAATGCAGATGGAAACGACGTGACCGTCGTGGATATTGCTGCGGAAAAGATTGCGGACGTGACGTCGCAATTTGACGTAATGGGCGCGGTGGGGAACGGTGCTACTTTGTCCGTTTTAAAGGAAGCGGGTATCGCGGATGCAGATTTGCTGATTGCGGTGACAAACTCGGATGAGTTGAACTTGCTTTGCTGTATGATCGCAAAAAAAGAAGGGGATTGCGAAACGATTGCCCGTATCAAAGACCCTGATTACAGCAAGGAAACGGAATATCTGAAAAAGCAACTCGGCCTTGCGATGGTTATTAACCCTGAATACGAAGCGGCAAAGGAAATTGCCCGTGTTTTGCGTTTCCCGACGGCGATGCGCATAGAACCTTTTGGGAAGGGTAGAGTAGAACTGATCTCGTTCCGTTTGACCGCCGACAATATGTTGGTTGGGCAATCGGTACGCGAAGTAATGGGGAAGATCCGCGCGAACGTACAATTTGCCACGGTAGAACGCGGGGACGATACCTATATCGTCAACGGCGATACGGTCTTTGCGGAAAAGGACGTACTCACGTTGGTTTCCACGCCCAAGGATGCGGTGGAATTCTTTGAAAAGATCCGCATGAAGGGATTTTTTGTCAAAGATGCTATGGTGGTGGGCGGCGGCATTATCACCCATTATTTGTGTGAAATTTTGGATCGTTCTGGGATTGCGCTCAAAATTATCGACAAGCGCTACGAAACGTGTGAAGAGTTGGCGTCCGCTTGGACGAAAGCGACGGTCATCAACGCCAACCCCAGCGACCACACCTTGCTCAAAGAGCAAGGCATCGAGCGTACGGACGCGTTTGTTGCGCTGTGCGGCTTGGATGAAGAAAACATTTTGCTCTCTCTGTTTGCAAAAGAATGGGGGGTTAAGAAACTGGTGACGAAGATTAACCGTATCGACTACGACGGCGTTATCGCGAAACTCGATTTGGATACGGTAATTTGCCCGAAGAACTTGACGTCGGACATTATTTTGCGCTATGTGCGTTCGGCAAAGAGCACAAAAAACAGCAATATGGAAAACCTGTATAACATCGTCCCCGACGACAAAGTAGAAGCGGCAGAGTTTATCGTCAAGGAAGGCTCGAAAATCATCGGCAAGCCTTTGAGTCAGTTGCATTTTAAGGAAAACGTTTTGGTTGCGTCCATCGTCCGTGAAGGAACGGTGATTCTTCCCCGTGGTAATGATATGATTTTGGCAGGGGATTCGGTGGTGCTTGTCACCAAAGACGTGGCGCTTTCCGAAATCACGGACGTGTTGGAATAAAGTAGGGATAAGGTTATGAATTTTTCGATCATTCGTAAAACGTTAGGAGCGCTGCTGGTATTTGAAGCCATCTTCCTGCTTGTGCCTTCGCTGACGGCTCTGTGCTACCAAGAGTGGAGAGAATTGCTCATCTTTTTGGCGTGCGCTGGCGGGTGTTTGTTGCTGGGCGGGCTCTCCGCGTGGAAAAAACCGAAAGATCCGCATATGTACGCCAAGGAAGGATTTGTCATCGTCGCGTTGGCGTGGATCACTATGAGTTTATTTGGCTCCCTTCCCTTGTTCTTGACGGGGAGCGCGAACTTCATCGACGCGCTGTTTGAAACGGTGAGTGGGTTTACCACGACGGGCGCAAGTATCTTCACGGGCGAACAACTGGATGGAATGGCGAAGTCGCTGCTCATGTGGCGGAGTTATACCCACTGGGTTGGCGGTATGGGCGTGTTGGTGTTCATTATCGCGTTCTTGCCCCTTTCGGGCGCGCAAAATATGCACATGATGAAAGCGGAAAGTCCTGGGCCTGTGGTATCGAAACTCGTACCCAAAGTCCGTCAAACGGCTTTCATCTTGTATGCAATTTACGCGGCGATGACCGTAGCGGAATTCGTAACGTTGTTGGTTGGCGGGATGCCCCTGTTCGATGCGCTTGCAACAGCGTTTGCGACGGCAGGTACGGGCGGTTTCGCCGTGTCGTCCAAGGGGATGGACTACGCGCCGCACATCCAAATTATCGTTGCGGTGTTTATGTTGTTATTCTCGGTGAACTTTAACTGTTATTATCTTCTACTTCGTAGAAAACCGAAGGAAGCCTTTACAAGCGAAGTGCGCACCTTCTTTATCATCGTCTTTTCGGCGATTGCGCTCATCACGTTGAACGTCTATTTTGCGGGCGGGATGGAATACACCTTCGGTGAAACGTTGCGGCACGCCTTCTTTACGGTATCGTCCATCATCTCGACGACGGGCTTTGCCACGGCGGATTTCTCCGTTTGGCCGCTCTTCTCTTCCATGATTTTGGTGGGGATTATGTTCATCGGCGCCTGCGCGGGCAGTACGGGCGGCGGGATGAAAGTCAGCCGTTGGATGATCCTTTCGAAAGGCGGGATGCACGAAGTAGGTCGGCTGATTCACCCCAAGCAAGTGAAGAAGATTGTCATGGATGGCAAAATGGTCGAACACGAGACCGTTCGTTCCGTTAACGCATACCTGGTGGCATATATTTTGGTTTTTGTACTCTCTTTCTTGGTGATTTGTATGGATCCCATCATGCAAAGTGGGGACATGACGACGGCGTTTACGTCCATCGTTGCAACCATCAACAACATCGGACCTGGCGTGGGTGCGGTGGTTGGCCCGATGGGGAATTTTAGTGGTTTTACCGTTCTTTCGAAACTCGTCTATATCTTCGATATGATCGCGGGACGTTTGGAAATTTTCCCGATGCTCGTATTGTTTGCGCCTGCGACCTGGAGAAAGTAAGCCATGCGTTTTCAGTTCGACCACGATTATCATATCCATTCCCATCTTTCGCTGTGCTCGTCAAATCCCGAGCAGACAAACGAGCGGATTTTACAGTACGCGAAAGAAAATAAATTGCAAACGATTTGCCTGACCAACCATTACTGGGACAGCGCGGTGAAAAACGAATACCACCGTTTCTACACGCCGCAAAATTACGATCGCTTGGCGCAGGCTTTGCCTTTGCCGCAGGATGAAAAGGTGCGCTTTTTGTTCGGCTGCGAAGGGGAAATGCGCTTGGACGGAACGTTGGGAATTCCCAAAAGCCGCTTTGATGATTTTGCCTGGATTTTAGTGCCGCTGACGCACTTGCACTGGTACGATTTTACGATCACGAAAGAAGATGCGGCGACCGCCGAAGGCAGGGCGAAAACTTGGCTTTGGCGTCTGGATACTTTGCTTGGTAAAGATTTGCCTTTCCACAAAATCGGGCTGGCGCATTTGGCAAATACCGCGATTTGTCGCGGCGACCGACAGGGGCTTATGGCTACTTTGCGCGCCCTTCCCGAAGCGGAGTTAGGGCGGCTGTTTACCAAAGTCGCGCAAAAGGGTTGCGGTGTGGAACTCAATTCCTACGATATGCGTTTTTCGGACGAAGAAACAAGCGATGTTTTGCGGATATTCCGCATCGCCAAAGAGTGCGGCTGTAAATTCTACTTGGGCTCGGATGTCCACCACCCTGAAATCTTTGCCGACGTTCCCGCGATCTTCAATCGGGCGATACGGCTTTTAGACCTGAAAGAAAGCGACAAATTTGTCCTTCCGTAAGGGCAGGTATGCGATGAAAATAAAAAAGAGCCGCAAAAAGGGCTCTTTTTGTTTCCATTTTATAGGGCTTATGCTTGGTTTTTTTGACGTTTTTCCATTCGTTTCCAGTTGAAAAATCCATATAAATCGTTAACAAGAAACATCACGAAACAGCCGACCATCGGTAGGTAAGCCCAATTTTGTGAAGCGGAAAACACCCACAAAGTAATTAGCACAACGTCGTTGGCGGCATATCCCAGCGCATAGTACGGGGAGCGTAAAAACGTCAGCGATGCGGCGAAGAAACTGGTTGCAACGGACAAGGTGGATACGACGATGCTTGCCGTTCCAAGCGCCCCTAAAATAAAGAAAAACGCTACCGTGACGATGGGGGTGCTTACCGAAAGGAACAGCCATTGTTTTTTGGATAAGCGGTGTACTGCTACTTCAACGCTGTCCTGAAAGGGGTGTTTGAGCCACGAAACAATGGCGGAAATTGCCATCGGCGCGGTCATACAAAGGTAAGTGATCATCTCGCCGTAGTATTTTTGCGAGAAGGAAACGACACCATAGCAAGTGGCAAAGGCGACGGTTAACACTTGGCCCAGCACCATTCCCTTTGCGACGAAGATGAGTGCTGTCACGCCGACAAGCGACGCCACAAGGGATAAAAAATTCTTCTCGTCAGGCAATAAAAACGCCAGCGCAACAATGATTAAGGATACTCCCCAAAGGCACCATTCAAAAGTATTCAGTTGTCGAAAGGGATTGCCAATTTTTTTCATACCTATACTATACCAAATCAGCGGACGGCTGTCAATCAAAAGGAGTAAAAATGATCAAACCAGGCTTTTATCGACATTTTAAAGGGGGCAGGTACGAAGTAATCGGGCTTGCCAAGCACAGCGAAACGCTGGAAGAAATGGTGGTGTACCGCGCCTTATACGGTGACGGCGGGTTGTGGGTGCGCCCTGCGGCTATGTGGAACGAAGTGGTAGAACACGACGGGAAAAAGGTGCGCCGTTTCGCTTTGGAAGAAAACGCGTAAGGGGGAGTTCCTTTTTTCGTTTTTTACTATTGACAAGCGCACGCGCGCGTGTTATGATAGTGGCGGACGAAACTGCCCGCATAAAGGAGAAAAATTATGAACGAAACGATCCAAACTTTGATAGAAAGAAGAAGTTGTAAAAAATATTTGTCCACGCCCGTTGAGCAAGAACTGATGGACTTGGTGATCAAAACGGGCACTTACGCGCCGACGGGCAGAAACCGTCAGCCTGTCAAAATCTTGGCGGTTACAGATAAAAAAGTGCGCGACGAACTTAGTAAAATGAACGCCCAAATCTTGGGCGCAGGGGAAGGGGTTGATCCGTTCTACGGCGCGCCCGTGGTGTTGGTCGTTCTTGCCGATCCCACCGTTTCCACCTACCTTTACGATGGCAGCCTTGTGCTTGGGAATATGATGAACGCCGCCCACGCTTTGGGGCTTGGCGCGTGCTGGATTCACCGTGCGAAAGAAGTTTTCCAAACGGAATACGGCAAAAACCTATTAAAATCTGCAGGCATCGACGGGGAATGGGAAGGTATCGGGCATTGTATTCTTGGCTATGCCGACGGTGACCTGCCTGCCGCCCGCCCGAGAAAGGAAGGCTGGGTGCATAGAATATGAAAGTAGGCGTTTCAACGGCGTCCCTGTTTTTGCGCTGTGAAAATGAAGACGCGGTTGCTCTGCTGGACGGGTTGGGTGTGAAGACCGCCGAAGTCTTTTTGACTTCGTATGGGGAGTATAAACCGTCGTTTGCAAAACTCCTTACCGAGCGGAAAGGCGGTTTGGATATCCACTCGGTACATATTCTCAATACGCAGGTTGAGCCGCAACTGTTCAACCGCCACCCCCGTGTGCGCAAGGACAGTTATGCAATTTTGGGCGAAATTATGTCGTCCGCGCAGATTTTGGGGGCAAAGTATTACACCTTTCACGGCGGCGCGCGGTTCAAAAAGGCTTCGCGAGAGCCGCAAAATGACGACTTTGCACGGCTTGGGGAATGCATGGCGGAAATCTACGATTTTTGTCAAGGCTACGGCGTTTCGCTCTGTCTTGAAAACGTGGAATGGGCAACCTACAACCGTCCCGAAGTTTTTTCCAAACTCCGTGAATACGTTCCTAATTTAAAGGGGGTTTTGGATATCAAGCAGGCGAGAATTGCAGGGCAGGGTTATTTGCCGTACTTGCAAGAAATGGGCGAAAATATCGCCACCGTGCACGTGTCCGATATCACCGAAGGTGGAAAAATGTGTTTGCCAGGGCAGGGGATTTTTGATTTTGAAACGCTGGTGCGCCGCTTAAAAGCCGTCGGTTTTTCAGGCCCGCTCTTAATCGAAGCCTATAAAAACGACTATAAAAATGTCGAAGAATTGCAAATTTCCTGCGAATTTTTACAAGAAATCGTGTATAAAATGCAATAAGTTTTACCAAAATTGTTGACAACGTCTATTTTGTATGCTATAATACAAATAGGATTAAATCCTAATAAGGAGTGAAAATTATGAAATTTTATCAATGTGATGTATGTCAAAAAATTATCGTATCGAAAGAAGGGTTAAATCTTCCTGGTTTGACGGAAGTGATTGCGGGTTCTACGGACGCGGCGCAAGAAAAGCACGTACCTGTATATGAAAAGAGATGCGGACGCGTGAAAGTAAGCGTAGGCAGCGTAATGCACCCTGCAACGGACGCACACTATATCGCGTGGGTGGTTTTGGAAACGAAGGACGGCTACCAAATGAAATACTTTGCGCCGACGGACGTTCCCGAAGTGACTTTTGCGCTCAAAGCGGGAGACGAAGTGGTTGCCGTGTATGCGTACTGCAATTTGCACGGGCTTTGGAAAGCGTAAAAATAAGAGCGGTTTTACCGCTCAAATACATAAAGGATGGAGACAGGTATGGCTTCAATGGATAAAAAAGCGTTATACGCGCTGACGTACGGGCTGTTCGTTTTGACGGCACAAGAAGGCGAAAAGGACAACGGATGTATCGTAAACACGGTGCAAATGCTCACCAGCGATCCCACGCGCGTCGTGGTGTTCGTCAATAAGAGCAACTACACCGAAGGGATGATTTCCCGCACGGGCGTTTTTAATGTTTCCATCCTGCAAAAGGACACGCCGTTTGCGCTGTTTAAGCATTTTGGCTTTCAATCGGGCAAGGACGCGGATAAATTTGCGGATCGCGTGTATCCCCGCAGTGAAAACGGTTTATACTATATTTATGAGAATGCAAACGCTTATCTTTCGTGCAAAGTTGTGGGAGAACACGACTACGGCACGCACACGCTTTTCGTTGGGGAAGTGTTAGAAGGGCAGGTTCTTTCGTCGCAAAAGAGCCTTACTTACGAACAATACTTAACGGAAGTGAAACCCCAGCCCCAAGCGGCGGCAAAGCCTAAGGCGGCGGAAGAAAAGGTGAGCGGGCAGAAAACGGAAAAATGGGTTTGCAAGGTATGCGGCTACGAACACGAAGGGCCGTTGCCTGATGGCTTCATTTGCCCGTGGTGTAAGCATCCTGCATCCGATTTTGAGCGGGTGCAATAATTGAAAAAGATCGGGGTAGGTGGTTGCCTGCTCCGATTTTTTGTAGCATTTTGTCGAAGAAAATATTTTCTTGTAAAATGCCAAAAAATGCCTTGAAAAAACTTGACAGGGTTTGCGTAAATTAGTATAATAACAATGTTCGAATAAGTGCTACGGCGAAGGAGGGTTGTATTATGTCCACGGTAAAAGTTGGTGAAAACGAAAACGTTGAAAGCGCATTGCGCCGTTTCAAAAGAAAGTGTTCTCGCGACGGCATTATCGGCGATCTTCGCAAGAAGGAATTCTATGAAAAGCCTTCCGTAAAGAAAAAGAAGAAGTCCGAAGCGGCTAGAAAACGTAGCAGAAACTAAGCAAAAGAAGTCCACAGTTTTGTGGGCTTTTTTGTTTGCAAAAAATTCAAAGTTTTGTCGGATAGGTGGTGAATATGTCGAATTATGCAGGGAAAAGTTTGAAGACGGCGGCGCGGCAGGCAAAGTGCCGCATCAAAGGCGAGTTTTGGCAGCAAGCCAAACGCGAGCAAGCGGAAAAATTGAAAATCGTAGAAACGAAAGGGTTGAACGTCCAAGAAGCGGAACGATACTTGGCGCAGGAAATCGCCCGCAAAGTGCGCGGCGAAGAACAAACGGATGATTTTTACGAACAGGTAAAACGGCTGTTGCTTACGGAAGGGGAAGTAAGCGACGCGATCGGGCGGCTCACCGACCACGAAGTTTACGACCGTCTTTCTTACACCGAAAAGCAGCGCTATACGCTCGATTTATCGCAGCGGTATCTTCGCGCCTTGGAACGGTTTAAAAAGGAGTGCATTTTCTTTGATAAATAAGAAAAAGGCGGGGCAGGTACGCGATGAAACCAAAAAATCTGCCCAAACGCTACAAAAAACATACAAGCAAAACAAAAAACCGCCGAATCAAATCGGCGGTTTTCGCATTGACAATGCAATTAGAATTCGATTTTTTCTTGTACGTACTTAATCGCGTCTTCGATAGAAACACGGATTTGTTCCATGGTATCTCTATCACGAACGGTGACGGTGTTGTCATCCAAGGTTTGGAAGTCGATGGTCACGCAGAAAGGCGTACCGATTTCGTCTTGACGGCGATAGCGTTTCCCGATCGAACCCGTAACGTCGTAGGTTGCAGGGAACTTCTTGCACATTTGCAAATAAACTTCGTCCGCTTTTTCGGAAAGGTTCTTCTGCAAGGGCAAAACCGCGCACTTATAAGGTGCAAGTGCGGGGTGCAAACGGAGCACCGTTCTTACGTCGTTCTTTTCCGCGTCAACCACTTCTTCGTCGTAAGCATCCGTCAAGAAAGCAAGCACAACGCGGTCCGCGCCGAGCGACGGTTCAATAACGTAAGGTACGTATCTTTCGTTGGTAACGGGGTCGGTGTACTCGATGGGTTTGCCGCATTCCTTTGCGTGTTGGGACAGGTCGTAATCCGTTCTGTCCGCAATCCCCCAAAGTTCCCCCCAACCGAATGCGAAGTTGTATTCAAAGTCGGTGGTCGCTTTCGAGTAGAAACAAAGTTCTTCGGGGCTGTGGTCGCGAAGGTGGAGATTTTCCGCTTTCATACCGAGCGACAAAAGCCAGTCACGGCAGAAATCTTTCCAGTAAGCAAACCATTCCAAATCCGTGCCGGGTTTGCAGAAGAATTCAAGTTCCATCTGTTCGAACTCACGGGTACGGAACGTGAAGTTACCGGGGGTGATTTCGTTACGGAAGGATTTACCGATTTGACCGATACCGAAGGGTACGCGAAGACGGGACGAACGTTGTACATTCGCGAAATTCACGAAGATACCTTGTGCGGTTTCGGGGCGAAGGTAAACGGTGTTTGCGCTGTCTTCGGTGACGCCTTGGAAAGTTTTAAACATCAGGTTAAACTTTCTAATGGACGTGAAGTCGCTGTTGCCGCAAACGGGGCAAACGATTTTATGTTCTTGGATGAAGGCTTCCAGGCCGTCGTTATCCATACTTTCTACGGAAACGTCCAAGCCTTTCTTTTCTACGTATTTTTCCACCAAATCGTCCGCTCTGTGACGGGACTTACAGGACTTACAGTCCATCAAGGGGTCGGAGAATCCGCCCAAGTGACCGGATGCCTGCCAAGTTCTGGTGTTCATCAAAATAGCGCAATCCACACCCGTATTGTGGGGATTTTCTTGGATGAACTTCTTCCACCAAGCCTTCTTTACGTTGTTTTTCAGTTCTACGCCCAAAGGACCGTAATCCCAAGTGTTCGCAAGCCCGCCGTAAATTTCGCTGCCGGGAAAAATAAAGCCGCGCGTTTTACAAAGGGAAACGAGTTTTTCCATGGTTACTGCTCTTTTTTCAGCCATAATAATACTCCTTTTAAAGGTCAAAAATCAATATCACCTAACATTGTAGCATTTTTTTTTGGTTTCGTCAATAATTCCAAGGGGATTTGCGACAGTTTTCTATACAGGATTTTTGATATGCCTATTTTGAGTAAAAAAAGAAGAAAAAAATTATTATTTTTTTGAAAAAGATAAGCCTATCCCCTTTTCATTTTGCAAAATATGTGTTATAATAAACCAAGGACTATGTCTAAAACCCCCTGTGGGGGTTTGGGGAAAATGGCGAAATCTTAAACGTAGGAGAAAAAGATGCTTTCGGATATCGAAATTGCGGAGAGCGCAAAACTGCAAGACATTCGTGATATTGCCGCGAAAGCGGGTATTGCGGAAAGCGCGTTAGAACCTTATGGCAAGTATAAGGCAAAACTCAATTTGCCCCGTGGTGCGGCAAGAAATGCAAAACTTATTTTAGTGACGGCCATCAACCCCACTTCGTCTGGGGAAGGGAAAACCACCGTTTCTATCGGGCTTGCGGACGGTTTGCAAAAAATCGGCAAAAAGGCTTGCCTTGCTTTGAGAGAACCTTCCTTGGGGCCCGTGTTCGGGATCAAGGGCGGTGCAGCTGGCGGCGGCTATGCACAGGTCGTTCCTATGACCGAAATCAACCTGCACTTTACGGGTGACTTGCATGCGATTACGGCGGCAAACAACTTGCTTTGTGCCTTAATGGATAACCATATTTTCCGTGGCAACGCCTTGAATATCGACGTGAATAATATTTACTTCCATCGTTGTATGGATATGAACGAACGCCAACTCATCAATGTAATGACGGGCGGCAAGGGTCGCGGCGTGGAAAGAGAAGACCACTTCGATATTACGGCGGCGAGTGAAGTAATGGCGGTTCTCTGTTTGGCGACGGACATTGACGACTTAAAGCGCCGTTTGGGCAACATCATCGTCGGCTTGAATATGGACGGCAACTACGTGCGCGCAAAGGATATTCCTGGTGCAGTAGGCTCTATGGCGGTACTGTTAAAAGATGCGATGAAACCCAACCTTGTGCAAACGCTCGAAGGCACGCCTGCAATCATTCACGGCGGTCCGTTTGCAAATATCGCGCACGGCTGCAACAGCGTTCAAGCAACCTATGCGGCAATGAGCGTTGCAGACTACGCAGTCACCGAAGCGGGCTTTGGTGCGGATTTGGGCGCGGAAAAGTTCTTGGATACCAAGTGCCGTGCGGCGGGCATTGAACCCATCTGCGTGGTAATCGTTGCGACGGTGAAGGCATTAAAACTGCACGGTGGTGCGGCAAAAGAAACCCTTTCGCAAGAAAATTTGGGCGCGCTTGCAGCGGGTATGCCCAACCTTTTGAAACATATTGAAAACATCAAAACCGTTTACAAAAAGCCGGTTGTCGTGGCGATGAACCGCTTTGTCACCGATACGCAAGCGCAGACCGATTACGTGATTGAAACGGTGCGTGCGGCGGGCTCGGTAGCGGTATTCACCGACGTTTTCTTGAAAGGCGGCGAAGGCGGTAAGGCGCTCGCAGAAGAAGTGGTAAAAGCGTGCGAAACTACTTCCAAGATGGAATACGCTTACGATTTGAATGATGGCGTTTGCAAGAAAATCAACGACGTAGTCACCCGTATTTACGGCGGCGACGGTGCAGACTTCTCGGAAGAAGCGCTCAAAAAGATTGCCGACATCGAAAGCAAGGGCGAAGGCAATTTGCCCGTGATTATCGCAAAAACGCAATATTCTCTTTCGGACAATGCCGAATTGTTGGGCAGACCTACGGGATTTAGAATTTTTGTCAAAGACGTTGTTTTAAAAGGCGGCGCAGGCTTTATCGTAGCCATCGCAGGTAAAATTATGTTGATGCCTGGTTTGGGCGCGCATCCCGCTGCGGAAAAGATTGATCTTTTATCCGACGGCACCATCGTTGGGCTTTCCTAAAACGGCGGATATACGTCGCAATACGGCGTCGCGTTGCGCGTTTCCTTGGTCGCGTACGTCTATGTACGCTCCTTGCGGAGATGCTCACGCTCCTTGTCTTGTATCTGCGCCGTTTGGTCGCAAATCTTAGGCTTGTCAAGTTAGCAACGTCGCAATACAACGTCGAACTTGCGTTTTCCGTTGCGTACGTCTATGTACGCTCCCTGCGGAGATGCTCACGCTCCTTGTCTTGCTTGTATCTGCGCCGTTTGGTCGCAAATCTTTGCCTGCTTTTCTTTTTCTAAAAATGCGGCGGCATAATTTGTTTTATTTTGCAATTTTATATTACACAGGGTTCTTATGAAAATTATTGAAGAAACGAACTTTATCGAAAAAATCATCAACGAAGACATTCGTGAAGGGAAGATTGACGGGGTACAAACCCGTTTCCCCCCTGAACCGAACGGCTATTTGCATATCGGCCACGTAAAGAGTATGCTTGTCAACTTTGGCACGGCGAAAAAGTACGATGGTAAGTGCAACTTGTTCTTTGACGACACCAACCCGTCCAAAGAAAAGACGGAATTTGTTGACGCCATCCGCAAGGATATCGAGTGGATCGGCTATGATTGGGCGAAAGAAGTCTATGCATCTGACTTTTTCGAAACCATCTATTCCTATGCGGAACGCCTTATCACCGAAGGCAAAGCCTTCGTGTGCGACTTGGCGGGCGATGAAATCAGCGCTACGCGCGGTACGCTCACCGGACCTGGCAAGGAAAGCCCTTACAGAAACCGCTCGGTGGAAGAAAACTTAGCGCTTTTCCGCGATATGCGCGCGGGCAAGTACGCGGACGGTGAAAAATGTCTTCGCGCGAAGATTGATATGGCATCGCCCAACATGAATATGCGCGACCCCGTTATCTACCGCATTTTGCGTGCAACCCACCACAGAACGGGGGATAAGTGGTGCATCTATCCGATGTACGACTTTGCGCATCCGATTTGTGATTACTTGCAAGGTGTCACGCACTCCCTTTGCACGTTGGAGTTTGAAGACCATAGACCACTTTACGACTGGGTGGGCATCAATCTTGGTTTCAGTCCGAAACCCCGCCAAATCGAATTTGCGCGTCTTGCAATCACCAACACGGTGATGTCCAAGCGCTATTTAAAGAAGTTGGTAGAAGAAGGCCACGTACACGGCTGGGACGATCCCAGAATGCCGACGGTGACCGGTCTTCGCAACCGTGGCGTACCCCCGCAGGCGCTTTTGGATTTCTGCACGAAAATCGGGATTGTTAAAGCGAACTCCGAATGTCAACTTTCCTACTTGGAATCCTGCATTCGCGACAACTTGAACGAAAACGCGGAACGCGCGATGGCGGTTCTCGATCCTTTGAAGGTGACGATCACCAACTACGAAGGGGAAGAATGGCTGGAAACGGCACTCCATCCTTTGAAACCGGAAATGGGTACCCGCAAAGTACAATTCTCGTCTGTTGTCTATATTGACAGAGCAGACTTCTCGCTCAATCCCCCGCCCAAATACCAACGTTTGAAAGCAGACGGCTACGTTCGTTTGAAGGGCGCGTACATCATCCATTGTGACGAAGTGGTTTTGGACGAAAACGGCGAAGTGCAAGAACTCAAATGTTCGTACGTTCCCGAAAGCCGCTCTTCCAGCGATACGAGCGGTATCAAAGTAAAGGGTACGATTCAATGGGTGGACGGTGCGACGGGCGTGGACGTAGAAATCCGCAAATACGGCGTACTTTTGAAAGACGCGGAATACGCTGGTCAGGAATTTGGCGAACGCATGAACTTGGACAGCGAACATATTTTCCACGGCAAGGCAGAACCCTACCTTGCAGAAAGCGCAGACGGAAAGCAATTCCAACTTATGCGCGTGGGCTATTATAAGAAATGTGTGGACGAAAAGGGCGGCTTGGTGCTTTCCGAAATCGTTTCACTCAAAGACAGTTTCAACAAATAATCTTCGGCAAGGTTCTTCCTTGCTACAAGCAAACATATAAGGAGTATCAATATGATGGCATCTTCTTTGCTAATCAATTTTAGCGAATTCCAACTGGTGCACTGGATTGTGTTCGGCGTGTGCGCGTTGCTCGTGCTGATCGCGTTTTGCGTCGGTTGCAGCAAAGGTTTCTCGAATTTGAGCCTTCGTCCCTTCTCTTGGGCGTTCGGGTGTGCGGCATTCTTGGCTTTGGAGTATTTCCTGCACGACAAGTGCTTTATCGCAGGTATGCTCGGTGACGCTGATCCGGCGATCGTACATTTTGCGTCAACCATCACTTGGTTGGTGGTAGCGCTTGTAGCGCGCTGGGTAATTTTTGGCGGCTTGTACGCGATTATCAAGTGCAGCCAAAACGCAAAACTTGCAAAAGCAGCGGCATTCAACCGTGCAGAAAAAGAAGGCGCGGAAGAAATTCTTTCGGATGAAAACAAAGTTTATAAACCCCTGCCTTTGACCGGTAAAATCAAACCGGGGCCTTTGAACCGTTTGTTTGGCGGTATTTTCTGCTTGGCAAATGTTGCCGTTGTGCTTGCTGCGGTGGTGGCATTCGCGATGGTTGTATTGAGCGTGACTCCCTTGTACGACAAAGTAAACTGGCTGTACACGGGCGATATGGAAAGCGTTTGGGGCTACGTGCGCGCTTTGACGTTGGATTGCTTGATGATTGCGCTCCTTTGTATGATCATTGTAAAGGGCTACAAAGAAGGTCTTTTGAACGGCGTTCGCACGCTGGGTATCACCCTTTTGAAACTTGCGGCAATCGCGTTTGGTTTGGCTTTGCCTTTCTTGCCGATGGCGGCGGAAGGCGCTACGTTTGGTTTCCTTTCCGTTGGTGCAACGAAGTTGGCGGAACTCATTCCCCTGGAAGGCGCGCTTGCGATGCTTGCAACCATTTTGCCCATCGTATTTAAGGTGATTTTCGGTATCGTGATTGCGATCGTTTTGAACTTGGTGGCAAAACTCATCGGTTGGTTGCTTGGCAAGTTGTTAGACGTTGTTGACAACGTAGATGCGTTGTGGCGTATCGACGGCGTAATCGGTGCGATTGTGTATGCGGTAATTGCGATTGCGGTAGTGGCTGCAATCGGCGTAATTTTGTACGCTTTGGAATATTACGGCGTGTTTGTAGCAAGCCAGTTGTTCTCCGCAAAATCCCCGATTATGGGCGGTATGTTCGAAGTGTTCGACGTGTCCTTACGTCCCTTGCTTGAAAAAGCGGCGGCGTTCTTCGCTTAACCAAAAAACAAAACCCCGTTGGCGTTTTGCCGACGGGGCTTTTTTATGCAAAGTCTAATCATTGTGCGCACGCTGGCATATCCTTTTTTGTTTTGCCGACGGGGCTTTTTTATGCAAAGTCTAA
>JAZOLF010000109.1:0-2806 GCA_045652785.1 Candidatus Scatosoma sp.
CGGCGCGGCAAGACTGGGTACCAGCCGTGTGGTAAAAGCCGTTCAAGGCGTAGAAGGCAAAGGCTATTGAGCCTTTTGATTTATAAAAATTACGAAAAAACAGAGGAGAATATTATGGCAATTCCTACTCCCCATATCGCTGCAAAAGCAGGCGATTTTGCAAAAACTGTATTGATGCCCGGCGATCCTTTGCGTGCAAAGTTTATCGCGGAAACCTATTTAGAAAACGCTGTTTTGGTGAACAATGTTCGCGGCGTACAAGGTTACACGGGCTATTATAAAGGAAAGCGCGTATCCGTTATGGCATCGGGTATGGGCCAACCTTCGATCGGTATTTATTCCTACGAACTTTTCAATTTCTACGGCGTGGAAAGTATCATTCGCGTAGGTTCTTGCGGTTCGTTTTCGCCGGAACTCCACGCACGCGACATTATCGTTGCGATGGGCGCTTGTACCAACGGCAACTATGCGTCGCAATACAACCTGCCTGGTACGTTCTGTCCGATTGCAAGTTACGAACTTGTTCGTAAAGCGGCGGATGAATGCGAAAAAGCAGGCATCAATTACCGTGTAGGCAACATTCTTTCGTCCGATATGTTCTATGATGATGCAAACTCGGGTATGGACTGGGCGAAGATGGGGGTACTCGGCGTAGAAATGGAATCCGCGGCGCTTTACTGCAACGCGGCAAGAGCAGGTAAAAAGGCACTTTGCATTTGTACGGTAAGTGATTCCTTTATTTATCCCGAAGAAAACACGACGGCGGAAGAAAGACAAGTTTCTTTCACGAAGATGATGGAAATTGCGCTCAATATCGCGGAAGAATAATTTTAGAGAGAAAAGATGGCAAAAAGAGTATTTATAATCGTATTAGACAGCGTGGGTATCGGCGCGATGCCCGACGCGGCAGACTGGGGTGACGAAGGCAGCAACACGCTGGGCGTCATCCGAAATCATCCTGCATTCGATTGCCCCAACCTTACGGCGTTGGGGCTTTTCGGCATTGATGGGGTAGCGACCGAGCCCGTTTACGGCAAGGCAAGCTATGCAAGAATGTCGGAAGTTTCCAAAGGAAAAGACACGACAATCGGGCACTGGGAAATCGCAGGGATTTACTCCCCCAGTCCCTTGCCTACCTATCCCGAAGGTTTCCCTGCGGAACTGCTGGAAGAGTTTTCTAAGCGCACGGGTAGGGGTGTGCTCTGCAACAAACCTTATTCGGGTACGGAAGTTATCAAGGACTACGGCGAAGAGCATTTGAAGACGGGTAAGTTGATTGTTTACACGTCTGCGGATAGCGTTTTCCAAATTGCGGCGCACGAAGATTTGGTGTCAGTAAAGGAATTGTACCGCTATTGCGAAATTGCGCGTGAATTGTTGCAAGGGGAACACGGTGTCGGTCGTGTTATCGCAAGGCCGTTCAACGGCGAATATCCCTTTAAGCGTACTTCGCGCCGCCATGATTATTCGTTGCTCCCTCCTGCGGAAACGATGCCGTCCGTTTTGAAAAAAGCGGGCTATGACGTGATTTCCGTTGGTAAAATTTATGATATTTTTGCGGGTCAAGGCTTTACTGAAAGTCACCCGACGGCTGGCAACGAAAACGGCATGGATACGACCATGGGTATGGCAAATCGTGATTTTAACGGTCTTTGCTTTGTCAATTTGGTGGACTTTGATATGGTGTATGGGCATCGTAACGATTTGGAAGGTTACGCAAAGGCGATGACCGCATTCGATAAGCGTTTAGGTGAACTTTTGCCCTTGCTCCGCGAAGATGATTTGCTCATCATTACAGCGGATCATGGGTGCGATCCCGTCACTCCGTCCACAGACCATTCCCGCGAATATACCCCTATGTTAGCGTATGGTAAAAAGATTAAAGAAAACGTCAATCTTGGCACAAGATCGAGTTTTGCGGACATAGGTGCAACCGTTTTGGAATGGTTTGGCGTATCGGCGGATGCGATTTATGGCACGAGTTTTTTGAAGGAGATTATAAAATGACGCATGGCGAATTGATTGTACTTGCGGCGCAGGCAAGAAAAATGTCCTATGCTCCATACTCGGGCTTTCACGTTGGGGCGGCTTTACTTGGCAAAAGCGGAAAAGTATATACGGGCTGTAACGTAGAAAATGCGGCGTACACGCCTACGAACTGTGCTGAAAGAACAGCGGTGTTCAAGGCGGTCAGCGAAGGGGAAAAAGAGTTCTCGGCTATCGCAATCGTTGGTGGTAAAGGGAAAGATTTGGCGGATTTTTGCGCTCCCTGCGGTATATGCCGTCAAGTGCTTGCGGAATTTTGCGACGGGAACTTCCCCGTGGTGCTTGGTACGCCTGAAAACTACAAGGCTTACACTTTGGCGGAATTGTTGCCTTTTTCCTTTGGAAAAGCAGATTTAAAATAGGGAAGAAACTTCTATGAGAATGTACGATTTGATACAAAAAAAGCGTGACGGCGGGGAATTGACCGAACAGGAGATCCGTTGGATTATCGAAGGTTATTCGGCGGGGCAAATTCCCGATTATCAAGTGGCGGCGCTGTGTATGGCGATTTATTTTCGCGGTATGAACTTGGAAGAAACGGCGGCGCTTACTTTTGCTGTGCGTGATAGCGGCGAATGCTTGGATTTTTCGGAAATCAACGGTTTGCGCGTGGACAAACACTCCACGGGTGGTGTTGGCGATAAAACGAGTTTGGTCGTTGCGCCCATCGTGGCAAGTTGCGGCGTTAAAGTAGCCAAAATGAGCGGACGCGGCTTGGGGCACACGGGCGGCGCAATTGATAAGTTAGATGCGGTTCCTG
>JAZOLF010000110.1:0-2492 GCA_045652785.1 Candidatus Scatosoma sp.
ACTCCTTCACGACGGAGTACGGACGATCAACCACTTCACCTGCGGCTATTCGGTTATAAACTTTTGCGGGCAAAATATTGATTTTCGCCATATTATTTCTCCGTTTTTACTTTTTCTTTCAAGTCGCTGAGCAATAACAACGCCTGCATCGGGGACAATGTATTTAGATCAGTATCCGCCAAAATCTTTTCCACTTCACAAAGTTCTCTTTCTTCGGGCTCATCGGGAATTACGTCGAACATAGACACGCTACCCTTTGTAATATCGTTCTTTTCGAGCGCCTTCAAAATAGATTTTGCACGCACGGTGATTTCCTTGGGAACACCCGCAAGGGATGCTACTTCAATACCGAAACTACGGTTTGCTCCGCCTTTGACGATTTTTCGCAGGAAGACAACCGCACCGCCAAGTTCACGAACGGTGACCTTGTAGTTTTTGATCCCCTGCATATTGTTTTCCAGTTGCGTAAGTTCGTGATAATGGGTTGCAAACAACGTTTTTGCACCGATTTTTTCGGTTAAAAACTCTATCACCGACCAAGCAATCGACAGCCCGTCAAACGTACTCGTACCCCTGCCGACTTCATCCAAAATAAGCAAACTGTCCTTCGTTGCGTTGAGCAAAATGGTAGCAACTTCCGTCATTTCGACCATAAAGGTACTTTGATCAAAAATCAAGTTATCACTTGCGCCTACACGGGTGAAAATTCGATCAATAATGGGGATTTCCGCCGCCTTTGCAGGGACAAACGCCCCAACGTGCGCCATCAATGCAATTAAGGCAACTTGGCGCATATACGTACTTTTACCCGCCATGTTCGGGCCTGTGATGATCGCACAACGGTTGTCCGCATTGTCAAGCAAAGTATCGTTCGGGACAAAGCGTTCCTTCGAAACCGCTTCCACAACGGGGTGCCTGCCTTCGGTAATCACCATAGGCTTGCCGCTTTCTAACATCTTCGGGCAAACGTATCGGCGTTCTTTTGCAACCGTTGCAAAAGACACCAAACAATCGAGCAAAGCAATCGACGAAGAAATCGTTTTTAAGCCGTCAATCTCTTTAAAAAGATTGTTCATAAGTTCGTCGTACAATTTCGCTTCCAACCGCAAAGCGCGTTCTCTCGCCGTCAAAATGCTTTCTTCCAACACTTTCAATTCTTCGGTGATATAGCGTTCACCATTTGCAAGCGTTTGCTTGCGGATATATTCCACAGGCGCTTTGTCTTTGAAAGAGTTGCTGATTTCGATATAATAGCCAAACACCTTATTGTAGCCGATTTTCAAGGTTTTAATGCCCGTACGTTCACGCTCTTCGGCTTCCATATTTAGGATGATTTGATGGCTGTTTTGCGCCATCGCACGCAGTTCATCGAGTTCCGCACAATAGCCAGGACGAATATACCCCCCGTCCTTCATAAGCGCAGGCGGTTCGCTGTGGATCGCCGCAGAAAGGTAATCTGCCAACTCCTGCATATCGAGCAATCCGTTGTAAGCGTCTTGCAAAATCGACGAATTAAACCCGATCAACTGAAATTTCAAAGCGGGTAAAGCATTCAGCGATGATGCGAGTGCTACACAGTCACGGGGCATAAAGTTGCCGTTGGAAATCTTCCCCGAAAGGCGTTCAATGTCCTTTACTTCTTTCAAAGTATCCGCAATCGTCATACGAATAACGGAAGCATTGAATAATTCCGCTACGCCTTGTTGACGATATTCAATCGCCGCCATATCTTTGAGTGGCGAAAGCAACATACTATACATAAGGCGCGCGCCCATCGCGGTTTTCGTTTTGTCCAAAACCCAAAGCAACGAGCCATATTTTTTGTTTTCCGCGTTGCTGCGTACAAGTTCCAAATTGCGGACAGCGATACTATCCAAAACCATAAAGCGATCACGGTTGATCAATTTTATGGTATTCAAGTTCGAAAGCGCGTGCTTTTGCGTTTCACGTAAATATTCAATGAGCGCACCTGCCGCGGCGATAATTCCATCCTTTGCGGCAAAGCCGTAAGCCGCCAAAGACGCCGCCCCGAGTTGGGTAAGCAGGTTCTTTTCCGCGTGCTTAACGTTGAATGCCCACGGCAAGTAGCAGGAAAACGGCGGCAACAAGTTATGACGGACTTCTTTCGTGTCCTTTGCCGCAAGCAACATTTCGTCGTTGCAAATGATTTCCACCGCACCAATCTTCAAAAGGTGACCGATTACGTCTTCGACAGACTTATCACCCAAGAATTCCTGCACGCAAAACTCGCCCGTCGTAATGTCCGTCCATGCAACCGAGCAATTATTTTCTTCTTTAAACACGCAAGCGATGTAGTTGTTTGTCTTTTCGTCGAGCATCGTTTCGTCAATGAGCGTACCAGCCGACACCACGCGGATTACGTCGCGTTCCACCAAGCCTTTGCCTGGCTTGGGTTCGGTCAACTCCTCGCATATTGCCACTTTTACGCCCGCAGCAACCAACTTTGCCATATAGGTATCCGCAGCGTGGGA
>JAZOLF010000111.1:0-27911 GCA_045652785.1 Candidatus Scatosoma sp.
TTGAAACTCGATCGGGTGCTGTATACGTCTACGGTATATCCAGCCAATTACGGATTTATTCCGCGCACTTTGGCAGAGGACGGCGATCCGCTGGACGTTTTGGTGCTTTGCGGTGAAACCATCTACCCGATGACGCTTGTCACTTGCTATCCGATCGGGATGATCAAGATGATCGACGGGGATGAAGAAGACGAAAAAATTATCGCCATTCCTTTTGGCGATCCGACCTATAACGGGTATTACGACATTCACGAATTGCCTACCCATGTCTTTGACGAAATGATGCACTTCTTTGAAGTTTATAAGGCGCTCGAACACAAACATACCACGGTGAAAGAGATTTGCCATCGCGACGAAGCGGTCGATATTATCAATAAGTGCATCGAAAGTTACCAAAAGAAGTTCGGCAACCGCAGAAGAGCAAGATAACCGCAAGGAGTAAGAAGAATGAAACGGCTTTTAATCGTTGTGGATATGCAAAATGATTTTGTTTTCGGTTGTTTGTGTACGCCTGAGGCGAAAGCAATTTTGCCTGCGGTAAAAGCGTGCATTGAGAGCGCGAAAGCGGATGGCGTAGAAGTGGTGTTCACGCGCGACACGCACGAAGAAAACTATCTTTCCACCCAAGAAGGTAAATATTTGCCTGTTCCACATTGTATCCGAGGGACGGACGGGTGGCAAATCGTGGACGGTTTGCACGCGGGCGAAAAAGTGTTTGATAAGCCTGTTTTTGGCAGCGAAGATTTGGCAAAATACGTGCGGAGCGGAAACTACGACGAAGTATCCCTGATCGGCGTTTGCACGGATATTTGTGTTTTATCGAATGCGGTTTTAATCAAGACCGCTTGCCCGGAAACTTTGGTGCGCGTGCACGCGGATTGTTGTGCAGGGGTGACGCCCGAAACGCACGCGGCGGCGCTCACAACACTTTCTTCTATTCAAGTGCAAATTGTCTAATCGAGATTTGAAAAAAGAATTGACAACGTGATTTGTTTATTGTATAATACAATAAAGTTGAAAAAATAAGCGGCTTTTAGATGGAAAGCCGATTCGGAGGTTATATATGACAACAATGCAATCGTTGAGAGTGCGCAGCGGTAAAGCGCGTCGCAAAGCGATTTTTGCAGGCCTGCTTTATGTGCTTGGTATTATCGGGCTTGCAGTGGTAGCGTTCATGCCTTTGACCAAGGGGGTTGAAGTGAAAGGCTACGGCGTAATGAGCGTTGCAAACTTTTGGAAACCCGTGAGTTATGTTGTGACGGATTTTCAAACGGTTATCGCAGATCCTGCTCAATATATTCTGATGGTGCTTGCGGGGCTTTTGTATGGCTTGATGCTGGTATTCACGGTAATCAATGCACTTCGCGCAATTGCGAAACTTGACAATCTCTGCATGAAGGGCAACCGTCGCGCTGGTTTTAACCAAAACAAATTGACGGTAGATAAGTTGGGTAAGATCTTCTCTTGCTCCTATGCGCTCGTATCTGTACATACCATTCTTATTATGGCGATGTATCCTTCCGAAGATGCGGCATTTACGCTCGTTTATATGATCGCGACGTTGGCGTTCTTGTTTATCCACTTGCTTTGCGGTCCGATCGCGGCGTCCATTAGCACTTTCACCGTTCGTGATACGGTTGCGGAAATGCCCAGAAAATATCGCTGGTTTGCGCCTTTCTTGCGCAATGTATTCCAGTTTGCGGCGCTTGGCGGTATTGCATACTTCTTGATGTCCTACATGAACGACACCTTTGCGAATTTCTTGACGGCGATTGCAACCCCTGTGAAATCGTGGGATAAGTTGGTTGCGATTTTCAGCGCGGAAGACATTCTTCCTGGTCTGTTCCGCTTGCTTGCACTTGGTTTCTGGATGGCGGGTTTTGTTGCTTTCTTCATCATCTTCCGTCACGCGGTAAACAATACCGAATTCTATGCTTGCGGTAAAGATAAGGGCAGAAAAGTTGTTCGTTTCTGGTCGTTCATGATGTTTATCGTCCTGCTCCTTGCGGCGGTCGCTCCCGTAGTGTTTGCTTGGATCAATGGCGGCGCATTCCCTGAAAATATTTGGGAAATCTTCGGTGGCGAACTCAACGTGCTTTATGCGGCGGCGATTGCACTCGGCTTGTTTATTTTTGAATGTATTCTTCGCAAACGTCCTTTGTTGAAGAAAGAGTATATGGAAAAGGATGCTCCTGCGCAAAAGGAACTCGTCTATGACGTCGTAGAAGAACCTGCTCCCGCGCCTGCTCCTGCGGTTGCTCCCGCTCCCGTAGAACCTGCGCCCGCGCCTGCTCCTGCGGCTGTTCCCGCTCCCGCACAACCCGCGTCTGCTCCCGTGGAACAAAAACCCGTGAAAGCACTTCCTTTGTCTCCAAAGGCACAAGCGGCAAAGGTGGCGAGAGCAAAATGGATTGAAAAAGGTCTTGCGGCTCGTGCGGCGAAGAACTAAAAAACAAATACATACAAAAGAAAAGCGCACACCTTCGGGTGTGCGTTTTTTTGTCTTACAAGGGGGGCAGGTATGCGATGAGAAGGCTTTTTATGCGCTTACGAGCGTATAATTCGCACGGCAAGTACGGTCATATCATCCTTTGCAACACCGCCGTATCGTTGCAGGGAGATAGACAAAAGTGAATCGGCAAAGTTTTGCGGGTTACTCTGTGGGATGGATTGCACGACGTCAAACAATTCCACGCTGGAAGGGAACGCGCCCGTGATGCCGTCGCTCAAAAATACAAGCGTGTCCCCTGCTTTAAAGGGATAGGCGGCTGTGGTGGGATGCACTCTTTCCAAGACGCCAAGCGGCAGAGTATCGCTTTCTAAAATTTGTAATCCGCTGTCGGATAAAATAAATCCGATAGGGGTACCGATTTTCACAACGTCTGCCCGACCTTCGTCCAAATCGACCACCGCAATATCCACGCAGGCAAAAGTGTCGTCTTTGGAAAAAGAGAGTAAGCGATTGACGGTTGATAGCGTCAATTCGGGCGGCATCTTTGCGCGATAGAAACTCTCCAACAGGGAAATGGTGGTCTCGGAAAAGCGCTTGGCGTATTCTCCGCTCCCCATTCCATCGGAGAGTGCCACCAAAAATTGCCGTTCGTCGATCCGCAAAACAGAGTGGGTATCTCCGCTAAATGTTTCACCGTCTTTGGTTTTACAGGCAACCCCAAATATGGCGTCAAAGGGTGGCTTTTTTCGTAAGATACAACAAAATTTATTGCGAGCAAGCGTAATTTTTTCGGCTACACAAAATGGGGATCCAAACAAATGGGTAGCGACGGCTGCGAGTTTTTTTACTTGCCCATCTCCAAACACGACCAAAGAAAGGGTAGGCTCGTCGCCGCCGTAAATCATAATCTCCGAACAAACGATGCCGGCTTTCATAAGCGCGTCTTCCAGCGCCCGTTCCTTTTGGGTATAAGGGGACATCGGTTCGCTTTGTTCTAAAGCAAGGCTTTTGGCAATCTCGCTAACGCCAAGCGCCTGGTTTGCAAGCAGTTGTCTTCCGCTGGCGGCACTTTCCGCATCTTGCATATAGTTCTTGTATTCAACGAGTTGGTTGTTCGTCGCATATAACAGGTCGCTTTGCCTACCGCAGGTTCTTGCCAGGCTTGGCGGAATATCAATCAGGCTAACTTTGCCCTTGATACAGCCAACGTTCAGCATTTTCTCAACGGCAGGGATCAACCCTTCGTTTAGGCAAGCGCCGTACCCGCTACACCGACGGCACACGCCGTTCAAAACACGGTTTTGCATATAGAGTTTTGCGCCCTTTTCCCCGTCTGTGTTTCCAAGTGTCAGAAAAGTGGTTTGAATTTCTTTAAACAAGGCGGCTATTTCAAACAGCCGTTCTGCAACGGCGGCACGGTTTCGGTTGATAGCAAGGCGAGAAAGGTGCCGTTCACGATAGAAAATCAGGGCGTTTTCCATACGAATAATCGCCGCTTGCGGGGTGAGCAAAAAGGCGACGGTGGGGAGTATTGCACAAAGCAACCAACCGACCAACTGCTCGGGGGGTGCAAGAAATGCACCTTGAAAGTACCCAAGTGCCAAATAACAAAGGAGTAGTGCAAAAGATAGCCCCAACTTTCCCGTTTTGGAAAAGATGATCAAGACAATTCCGTATAGAAAAAAGGCGGCAACACTCTCACCGCTGATGAGAAAAACGGGCAGGGATAAAGCGAAAGCGCACACCGCGCCCCAAGCATCCTGTGTGACGGCGCAAAACAGTAATAATATGTAAAAAGCAATACCCATGTACGCGTTTACGCCAAAAAATCGACAAAATCCTATCCCGCAAAAGACGAATACAAGTAGGCAAAATACCGTTTCTTCCATACGCATACGGCATCGCAACCACTTGTCTTTGGCTGCGGCAACGGCGACGGCGCAAACGGCGGCGAACAACAAAAGCATCAACCCGATGATGGCTTTTTGGAAGAGCGAATCTTCCAAAGTTTTTATACCAAACGGGAGCGGATAGGGGATGAAATCGGCAAGGAAAATATATAGCAACATTCCTGCAAAGAATGCCGAAAAAGGCAATAGCAACTTTCCGCGCACACCTTCTCCGAATAACTGTTTGCGCAACAAGCACGCCGCCCATAACAACAACGCCTGCCCTAAATATACCCAAGCGGTGTTCGGTTGAGTGGTTGTGAGAGCGGAAAGGACGAAGGTAGCGCTTGGTAAAAATAGGGGGATCCCTGACGTTCCCGCCCCCAACAACAAAGCAAAGGCAAAAGGCTCGGCATTGCTCCCCATTTGCGATAGCGTGAATACCCCAAGACATAGCGGCAGCAATTTTACCGCCGATAACAAATCGAACTGTTTTTTCATAGCATTTTCTCCACGGATATTTTTCGCCATTGTATCACGCGTACCACTATAAAAAACGGCTGTTTTTGCAAAAAAAGGACGAATAAACAAGAAAACCACCCCAAAATAGGGGTGGCAGGTATGCGTTGAAAGGGAAACACCGCCTAATCGACGGGGAACCCCAGGCTGATCAAAATGGCGCGGTTTACCCGTGTCATCGTTTGCGGCGGCAATTCACCGATCCGTTCTTTCAGTCGTCTTTTATCCAAAGTGCGGATTTGTTCCAGCAGAATCACGCTGTCTTTGGCAAGCCCGTAGGCGGACGGCAATTCAATATGCGTCGGCAGGCGCGCTTTTCCGATTTTACTCGTGACGGCGGCTGCGATAATGGTGGGGGAATACTTATTTCCGATATCATTTTGTACCACCAAGACGGGGCGGATGCCCCCTTGCTCACTCCCGATGACGGGGGATAAATCAGCGTAATACAATTCTCCGCGTTTTACTGTAATCATACTCGTTTTCTCCGTTTGTGCAAAACCTGTTCATTTACAGTATATGTAAATCGTGGCTTGCTACGGTACAAAGTATTCCCCGCTTTTTCGCGAAATATACAAAAAAAGAGCAACCGCACGCGCCGTTGCTCCTTTTGTTTTTTACATTTAAACGATATATTTTGCGTCTTTTTCAGGAAGGCTATCCAGTTCTTTTCTCTTTTCTTCGTAGCCCTTTTTGCCAAGCAAAGCGAAGGTTGCCTTTTTGCCTTCTTCAACGCCAGGCTGGTTGAATGTGTCGATGTTGAGCATCGCGCCCGCATAAGCGGTTTGCAATTCAAACAGGAACAACAACTGACCGAGCGTGAACGCATTGAGTTCAGGCAGCCAAATGGTATAGTTCATTCTGCCTGCTTTGGTCAAAGCGTAAGCAGTTGCAGCGTTTTCGGCTTGGATGAGTTCTTCCATCGTGTGCCCGCCAAGGAAAGAAACGTCAGGGATAGTTTCGCAACCGTGGGGGATAGGCATTTCGCATCCATACTTTTTCAACGAAAGGAAAGTGACGACTTTATCGAAAGGCCCTTCGGTGTAGAGTTGCACCTGCGAGTGTTGGTCGGTCACGCCGAGTGCCTTAACGGGGGTTTGCCCAACGTTGCAAGGCTGGCCGTCCAAAGTGACGTTCTTGCCCAAGGATTCCGCCCAAAGTTGGCAATACCAGTCGGACAAGAACTTCAAGTTATCGGAATAGGGCATCATAACGCCGATATTTTTACCTTGTGCCATCGCTGCCACCTGCAAAGCCGCGCAAGCGAGTGCGGGGTTTTGGGTGATAGACGGCTTGGAACAAATTTCGTCCATGTATGCCGCCCCTGCGAGCAAGCCTTTGATGTCGATACCGAGTACCGCAGCGGGCAACAAGCCAACAGGGCAGAGTTGGGAGAATCTACCGCCAACGCCGTCGGGCAGGATATAACTTTTAATACCGCCGCATTCGTCGGAAATCTTTTTAAGGTTGCCTTTCTTTTCGTCGGTGGTGAAGATTACGTTATCTTTAATGTTCACGCCCGCTTTGGTGAGAAGATCGAGCAAGATTAAGTATTGCGTCATCGTTTCGCTGGTCGCGCCCGATTTCGAGATTACGTTAAAGCAAGTTTTTTCGGGTTCGATTACGTCGAGCAAATCACGCATTCTAACGGGGTCAACGTTGTCTTCTACAAAGAACTTAGGCCCTTTTCTCTTGGATTTGGGCAGGTCGTTGTAGTGCAAGTGGCAAAGCGCGTTAAACGCCATAATGGGGCCAAGAGCGCTGCCGCCGATCCCGAGTACCACAAAATACTGGAATTTCTTTCTTACTTGTTTTGCGGTTGCCAAAATATCTTCGACAATTTCCTTTTGGTTGTAGGGCAGTTCCGTCCAACCCATATACAATTCGTCTTTACCGCGGTTTGCCTTTACGTATTCGAAAGCGGATTTTGCCATCGGGGACATTGCACGCAGTTCCTTTTCGGAAAAGCCTTCTTTGCCCAAGAATTTTTCGGTCATATTGTTGTAATCTACGGTCACGCGCATAGATTTGCGCCAATCTCTGGTTTTGTAGCCCATAATAATCGTTTGCTCCTTTGGTTTGTTGTTTGTATTGTACTAAAAATTACGGGCAAAGTCAATAGTATGCAGGAATTTTTTTTTTACATTTTTTTCACGAAGAATGCAGGCAAAATCCCTTTTTTTTAGCGGTGAGCAACCGATAGGCGCGGTAGAGTAGTGCTGACAACGTGAATAAAAGCGCGGCGGCGCAAATTAGAGAAAGCCATTTTCCGAAAAAAATGGAACAGAATTGCAGAAAAAACCGTCCTACCAAGCAAAGGGGCAAGGCTAACCCGATACACAGCGCGGCTTTCGTGTAAAAGGGTTTCGATAACGGGCATCGCTTGTTCAGCGCGGATAGCGAGCAGACGGTTTGCAGGGAAAATTGTGCGCCGAGCCCTATCGGGTAGGCGTAAATTCCGACGACAGCGGGTAAAAACAGAACGCAAAACAGGGTAGCAGCCGAGCCGACCATCGAAAAAACAAAGGTCTGTTTTTCCTGCCCGAGCGAGTTTAAAATACTCATCAAAATAGCGCTGACGGAAAGGGGGAGTAAAAGCACGGCGGATTTAGACAACGCCACCCCAGCCAAATCACTTTGGTAGGCGAGCGCTCCAAGCGGCTCTCCGAGTGCGGAAAAGAAAGGGATAAGAAAGCAAGCGACCCCCAGCGAAAACAGCAATCCGCGCTCCACGTTTACGCGCAAGCGTAAAAAGTTGCGTTTTTGGTAATCTTCCGCGAGTTCGGGTACAAGCACAGTGGCAAGCGACCCGATCACGGTGAGCGGCATAAAAAGCAGGGGGAAGACCATTCCTGACATTACCCCAAAGGCTTGCAAGGCGGCGCTCTGTGTATATCCCGAACGAGTAAGCGCATAGGGTAGCAACACCGCAACGGCGGCGTTGACAACGGTTGCGCCTGTGCGAACGGCAGTAATGGGTGCGGCGGATTTGCAAAGGGGCAAAAAGAAAGGCTGCGGAGAACGAAGTTTTGTCTTTTTCGCCGCCAAAAACAGGATGGCGATCAGGAGTGAAAGCACGCAGGAAAGGGTGTGAGCCCACGCTGCCCTGCAAGCCCCGTCCATTGCGGATAAACCTTGCGCCGACGAAAGAAAAGCAACCCCCAGCGTGACGGTGCAAATTTGTTCTGCCATCTCAAAAAGAGCGGGCGCAACGAACTGTTTATTCCCCCAAAGATACCCCTTTATGACGACGTAGGCAGCGCTAAAAACCAGGGACAAAATCAATATTTTTAAGACGGGCGCGTCGGTCGAAAATAGAGAAATTTTATCCGCGAGCGGTAATAAAAATAGGACAATAGGAAGTGAAATAAGCACTCCTAAAAGGAGTGCTGCGGACAGCGCTCCGCCGCTTTTACTTCCTTTGCCTGCCGCGTGCAACGCGGACACGGTACGCGAGAGAGTGACGGGGATACCGCCCCCTGCGACGGTTTGAAAAAGTACGGAATGTGACAGGGCGATTTGGTAGATGCCGATGCCTTCCGCGCCTAAGAGCCTTGCAAGGACAATGCGGTATAAAAATCCGAGCCCGCGTTCAAAGCAGGCGACGAAAGTAATAAAGGCGGTATTTTTTACAACAGACGGCTTGTTCATACCCTATTTTACGACGAAAAAAAGAAAAATATGAACGCATATTTTGCTGTTTTTGCATATATGATAATAGAGATGTTGCAGATAGAAATTCACAATCCTTACAAGGTAAAAATCGGGCAAACGTTGGTTCGTATGGCCCAAGAAACTTCTACGACGGTGTATGCGATTATCGCGAAAAATGCACTCACGGAAGAGTTGCGCGAAGGGCAAGTTCTGTTCCTGCCGCCGAAAGGGAATGTTTACACGGTGCAGGCAGGGGACACAAAAACGTTGCTTTGCGGCGGGGAAAAGGAGTACGAAAAACGCAACGGAACGAAGATTTTTTATCCAGGGATGCGGGTGTTGCTGTCACCATAGGTTTCCGTGTTTTCATATAGTATAATATAGAAAACAAATCCGAAAAGGGCGCTTGTGCCACTTTTCGATACACAGGAGGTAAAAATATGTCCTTTTTCTCTAATTTTCAATCGGACAAATGCCCCGGGCCCTTGACGGGAAATCCGCTTGCTGGGATCACGGAAAAGGTTTGTATTCAAGCGGAAAAGATTTTCGACGCTGGGATTAAGCAAACACAGTTGACGGGATATACACTCACGCTTGAAAACATTCAGCCTGCCACGGTCACCTGTCCTTTGACGTTTGTAAGCGGCCGTTCTTTGTCTTCGGATGCGACGGTGACAAACTTGACGATCGACCGTCAAGCGGATAGAAACTGCGCTCGCGTGCAAGCCACGGTCAGCGCCCCGATCGAAGTATTGTTCACGGACGCAAACGGCGTAGAAGGCACGGCAACGGCGACGGTCACTTTGCCCCAAGACGTCCTTCTTCACGTACCTGCCCCGTCCATTATGCCTTATTCCATCCTTGCGGTGGTCAGCATTGTAGTGCCTGACGCTACTTGGGACGCGACAAGTGAAACTTTCGTAGCGAACCTTTGCGTGACGGTTATTTTGAAGGTTGCTATGTCCGTTGAAATTTTGGTTCCGTCCTACGGCTATTGTGCAATTCCGCCCGTGCAGGACTATTCGCAAGAAGTGTGCGCAGGGTTCTTCGAGTTGCCTTTGTACCCCCGTGCGAAACCTTGCGGTGGCGGCGGTGGCGGTAAGTGCTAAATACATAATTTTGTCCGAAGAAAAAAGAGCAAACGCATCAAAGCGTTTGCTCTTTCTATTTGTTTTAACAAATAAAATTATTCGTTTTCAGGTTGTTCCGCGTTTAATTCATCCTGCGTTTTGTAGGTCGCTAAGACTTCAGCCGAAGGCAATTTTACCACGCTGCCGTCTTTCACGGTCGCCTTTTGGTAGATGCGAATGGTTGCGCTGTCGGTAGGGGTAGCGGGTTCTTCTTCGGGCGTTTCTTCGCCATCAGGGGTTTCGCCGCCGTCGGGCGTTTCTTCGCCGCCGACCGATTCTTCCGTAGGGGAAACTTCGTTGTTCGTTTCTTCGGCTACCGAAAGGGAACATTCCATCAACGTTTCAACGTAGAGCAGATTGCCTGCGTTGTCAAAACGAATGGTCAGCGTAAGCGTAGCGTCAGCGTCGTAATTATAATCCCCCAAAATGCCGTCTGCTTCGGTAAGGTATTCGGCAAACAACGCCACGTCCACGTCCGCGGTAAGTCTCATCAAGGTATTGTTTTTGTTGCTTTCGATAACGATATTTTCCATGCCAACGAAAGCGTCTTCAAACGATTCGGTGGGGAAAGAGAACAAATCTTCGATCGCCATCCCGAGTTCTTCTTCGGAAACAGCGGCTTTGAGTTTGGTTTCCTGCGTTTCTTCGCCCGATGCCAAGGACATAAAAGTATAAGAGAAACCATCGGCAATGTAATAGGAATAATCAAATGCGGTTTTTTCTTCTACGTCGCCAAGTTTTGCAAACGTTTCCATATTCGCGATTGCTGCGCATTTTACAAGTTTGCCGTCAACAAAGTCAAACGCATTGTCGGAAATGGAAGTCAGGCTCATTTCCCCGTTCGCGCCCTTTGCGGACATCGTAGCGGATTGATAGTAATCTAAATAAAGTTCACCTTCTGCAAAGCCAGCGGTTGCCGCCGTAAACTTTTCCGCGAAAGTAGCGAAAGTAGCGGCAGGGTCTTCCGATTTTTGCAAGCCGCAAGCGGCAAAAGCGATCATAGGTACGGAAACGGCGATAGCGCCGATGGATTTCCAAGTCTTTTTCATAGTTGTAAACTCCTAAAAGGTATAGTTATGGTATCATTGTATCACAAAGTTTGGTAAAAATCAACCTTATAAAAGAAAAAACTTGCGTTTTTTTGTAAAAGGTGCTATAATGAGTGTATGAAATGGTTTGCAATCGGTGATTTGCATCTCTCCACGACGGCGGACAAGCCGATGGATATTTTTGGCGGGGGATGGGAAGGACACTTTGAAAAAATTAAAAAGGACTGGCTGAAAAAAGTCACGGATGAAGACGCTGTGTTGATCGCAGGGGACGTGAGTTGGGCGATGAAGCTGGACGATGCGTTGCAGGATTTGCGCCTGCTTGCGGAGTTGCCTGGCAAAAAAGTATTCGTGCGCGGCAACCACGATTACTGGTGGAGCGGGATTACGAAAATCCGCGCGTCCGCCCCTGATGAAAGTTTTGCTTTCCTGCAAACGGACGCTATGAAAATCGGCAACGTCGTGTTGGTGGGATCAAGGGGTTGGACTTGTCCTGGCAGCCCAGATTTTTCAGAACAGGACGACAAACTCTACAAGCGGGAAACGGAGCGCTTTAAGTTGGCGTTTGCGGATGCCAACCGTTTGAAAGAAGATGGGGACAAGTTGGTGGCGCTGATGCACTATCCCCCGTTCTCGCTCAAAAACGGAGAAACGGAATTCACCCGTTTGTTTGAAGAAAACGGCGTGTCGGTGGTGGTGTTTGGGCACATTCACGGTGCGGCGTATTTCCCCTTGCGGACGGAAAAAAACGGGATCACGTACCACCTGACGGCCTGTGATAAAGCGGGGTTCGCCTTGACGGAAATTTCCCTTTAACGGCGGTTTATACGGAAAAAATATTATTTTTTTCCGCAGGAGAAGGGTTTATACTCTTTACAAAGTAAAAAAAGTATGCTATAATGGACGAAATGCGGCGAAGTGTGCCGAGCAAAGTCTTGGGCGCGCGCCCAAGACTTTTTTCGTAGGAGAAGAAAATGCTGAACAGAAAAGACGTGTTAGGCTTGATAGATGCAAGCGAAGAAGAGATTTCCCAGATCTTGACGCTGGCGGCGGAAATGAAACGTCGCGTGAAGAACGGCGAAAAGAAAATGAACTATTTGGAAGGCAAAACGGCAACGATTTTGTTCTATGAAAACTCTACGCGTACCCGTACCAGTTTCGAACAGGCGGCAAAATATTTAGGCGCAACCACCATCAACATTCAGGCGGCTACGTCGTCGGTGGCGAAAGGGGAAACCTTGATTGACACGGGCAAGACGTTGGACGCGCAGCGTAATGATTTTATCGTGATGAGACATCCGATGGGCGGCGCTCCGCACTTGCTTGCAAAGACGGTGAAAGCCAGCGTTTTGAACGCAGGCGACGGTGTGAACGAACATCCTTCGCAGGCGCTTTTGGATATGCTTACGATGCAGGAAGTTTTCGGCTCTTTGAAAGGCTTGAAAGTTGCGATCATGGGGGACATCAAACACTCCCGTGTGGCGAAATCGAACCTGTTTGGTTTAAAGGCGATGGGTGCGGAAGTGCGTATGTTTGCCCCCGAAACGCTCATTCCCAGGGGGATTGATCAGTTGGGTGCAAAACTCTGCAAATCCCGCGAAGAAACGTTGGACGGTGCGGACGTCGTAATGGGCTTGCGTATCCAGTTAGAACGTCAGCAAGCGGGCAACTTCCCTTCGCTTGGCGAATACGCATCTTTCTATGGCGTGGACGAAAAAGTGCTTTCTTACGCAAAGCCGAATGCTATCGTTCTGCATCCTGGCCCCGTCAACCGCGGGGTGGAACTTTCCAGCGGTGTGATTGACCACGAAAGAAGTTATATCGAAGACCAAGTATTGTCGGGCGTAGCGGTGCGTATGGCGCTGCTGTACCTGTTGAACGAATATAGGGAGAAAAACGCATGATTATTAAAAACGGCACATTGGTATTGAAGGACGGTTTGGCAAAGAAGGACGTCTTGGTAAAGGACGGAAAAATTGTTGAGATTGCGGAAAACATCGCGGCGCAAGGGGAAGAAATCATTGATGCAACGGGTTTGCACGTGTTCCCTGGTTTAATTGATATGCACGTACATCTTCGCGAACCTGGTTTTGAGAAGAAGGAAAACATTGAAAGCGGTGCAAAGGCAGCGGTAAAGGGCGGCTTTACCCAAGTATGCTGTATGCCCAACACGAACCCCGTCACCGACAACAAAGTGGTGGTGAGTTATATCAAGATGCGTGCAAAGGAAGTTGACCTTTGCAAAATCCACCCCATCGGTGCGATCACGAAAGGGAGCAAAGGGGAAGAACTTGCGGCAATCGGCGGAATGCAAAAGGCTGGCGCTGTGGCGATTTCTGACGATGGCGTAGCGGTGAAGAATACCCGCCTTATGTACAATGCGATGTTGTATGCGAAAGGTTTTGGTATCAAGTGCCTTTGCCATTGTGAAGATAAAGATTTGGTGGACGGCGGTTCTGTCAACGAAGGCTTGAATGCGACCATCACGGGTATTAAGGGGATTCCCCGTGCGGCGGAAGACGTCGTGATTGCAAGAGAACTTGCGCTCGCGGAAGAGTTGGATTGCCCCGTGCATATTTGCCACGTTTCGACGTACAGCGGTGTTCGTTTGATCCGTGACGCTAAGCGCGCGGGTGTGAAAGTGACGGCGGAAACCTGTCCCCATTACTTTGCGGTGACGGACGATATTATCCGCTCCTACGACACGAACACGAAAGTCAATCCCCCCATCCGTGAAGAAAAGGATCGCTTGGCGATTTTGGAAGGCTTAAAGGACGGCACGCTCGATTGTATCGTCACCGACCACGCTCCCCATCACGCGGACGACAAGAACGTGGAATACGCAATGGCGGCATTCGGGATCAGCGGTATTGAAACTTCGTTCGGCTTTGCAATGGAGTACCTGTATAAAACGGGCGCGTTGACTCTTTCGCAGATTGCGGACAAAATGTCCTATCAGCCCGCACAAATCTTGGGTTTGGACGGCGGCGAAATTGCCATAGGCAAAGCGGCGGATTTCACCCTTGCGAATATCGACGAAGAATGGGTTGTGGACAGCAATCAATTCGTCAGCAAGGGCAAGAATACTCCGTTCAACGGCTATAAACTTTCTGGCGTAGTAAAATATACCGTTGTGGACGGCGAAATCAAATACCAAGCGTAAGGAGAAAAGATATGATTACGGATAAACTCATAGAAAAAATTATTGAAATGCAAAACCCGACCTGCGTTGGTTTGGATACGCTGTTTGACTATTTGCCCGACGAAATGAAAGCGGGCGCAACGACGTTTGCGGACGCGGCGGAAAGAGTGTTTGAATTCAATAAAAAGATTGTAGATAACGTTTACGACATCGTACCTTCGGTAAAGGTGCAAATTGCTTACTACGAAATGTACGGTGTTGCAGGGATGCAAGCATACGAAGAAACGCTGAAATATGCGGCGGACAAGGGCTTAGTTGTCATCGCGGACGCGAAGAGAAACGACATTGGCTCGACGGCATCTTGCTATGCAAAGACCTTCCTTGGCGAAACGGAAGTCAACGGCAACGCGTATAAGCCTTTCCCGTCCGACTACGTGACCGTCAACGGCTATTTGGGTACGGACGGTATCGCGCCTTTCGTAGAACAATGCGAAAAGAATGACAAGGGTATTTTTGTTTTGGTAAAGACGTCCAACCCTTCGAGCGGTGAACTCCAAAACTTGGTTTTGGAAAACGGAAAGCCCGTTTACGAATACATGGGCGGCTTGGTCGAAAAGTGGGGCGAAAGCACGATCGGGGAATACGGCTATTCCGCGGTTGGCGCGGTAGTTGGTGCAACCCATCCCACCGAAGCGGCTCGTCTTCGTCAAGTATTGCCCCATACGTTCTTCTTAATTCCCGGCTACGGTGCGCAGGGCGGCAACGCAGAAATGCTTAAAAGCTGCTTTGGTGCAAACGGTTTGGGTGGCGTAGTAAACAATTCGCGCGGGATCTTGTGTGCATACAAGAAGAACGGCGGTACGTACTACGATGCGGCAAGAGCGGCTTGTATCGCGATGCAAAAGGATTTGTCGTCCGTAATCGGCAAAATGGGAAAATAAAAGGCTATGAAAGATTATTTAGCAACCATCATTGAAAACAAAGAAATTGCAAACGGAATTTGCTCGGTCACCTTCCGTTTGCCCGAAGAACCCAAAGTTCGTTGTGGGCAGTTCGGGGACATCGCCGTAGGCGGCACCCATTTGTTGCGCCGTCCGATCGCTATTTGTAAAGTGGATGGTACGGACGTCACCTATTGCTATCAGGTAAAGGGTGAAGGTACGCAAAAACTCAAAAATATGTCGGTCGATACGCAAGTGAACGTACTGATGCCGCTCGGCAACGGTTTCTACGTGGAAGAAACGGAACAAAAAGTGGCGCTGGTTGGCGGCGGTGTAGGGATTTTCCCTTTGATCTCCGTCCTTCGTCAGTATCAAGGTAAAAAAGAAATTGCCGCATACATGGGTTTTAGAAACGCAGGCGCGGTTTGTGGCTTGGAAGAGTTTGCAAAAGCGGACAAATTCGTAGGCGTGACCGACGACGGCAGTTGGGGTGAAAAGATGAACTCCGTGCAGGCGTTCGCGGCGGACTTAGAAAAAGGCTACCGCCCCGACGTAGTGCTCTCTTGCGGGCCGTTGCCTATGCTCCGCGCGCTTAAAAAAGTGGCGCAGGACGCAGGCTTGACCTGTTTTGTTTCTTTGGAAGAAAGAATGGGTTGCGGCATCGGTGCATGCTTGGTATGCGTTTGCGATTTGACGAACGGCGCTCGCGCGCGCGTCTGCAAGGACGGCCCCGTCTTTAACGCAAACGAAGTGGAACTTTGATAGGTGGCAATATGGCGAATTTATCGGTAAATCTTTGTGGTATCACCTTAAAAAATCCCGTAATCGGCGCGTCTGGAACGGTGGGCTTTGGCAGAGAGTTTAATGAATTGTACGACATCGGCAAGGTGGGCGGCATTTCGACAAAGGGCTTGACCAACGAACCCCGTTTGGGCAATCCCACGCCCCGTATCGCGGAAAGCAGGGGGGTAATTTTGAACGCAGTCGGCTTGCAAAACCCTGGCGTGGAACATTTTATCAAGCACGATTTGGAATGGCTTAAATCGACGGGTACGGCGGTGATCGCCAACGTCGCAGGCAAAACTTTGGAAGATTACAAGGCGATTTGCGAAAAGTTGGACGGCTTGGTGGATATGGTGGAACTCAATATCTCCTGCCCCAACGTCAAGAGCGGCGGTATGGCATTCGGTATCAAACCGCAATCGGTGGAAGAAGTGACGAAAGTTGCAAAAAGCGGGTTGACGAAAACGCCGTTGATGGTAAAACTTTCCCCCAACGTTGAAAGCATCGCCACCAACGCTTTGGCTGCACAAAACGGCGGCGCGGGTGCTGTTTCGCTCATCAATACTTTGACGGGTATGGCAATCGACATTGAACGCAGAAGACCGATTATCGCCAACAATACGGGCGGTGTTTCGGGCGCTGGTGTGAAACCCGTTGCGGTTAGAATGGTGTACGAAGTGTCGCAAGCGGTGTCCATTCCCGTGGTTGGTATGGGCGGTATCACCTGCGCGGAAGACGCGATCGAGTTTTTGATGGCAGGCGCAACGGCGGTGCAAGTGGGTACGGCAAACTTTACCGATCCCTTTGCGATGCCCAAAATCATCGACGGCTTAAACGCTTGGTGTGATAAGCACGGCATAGCGAACGTTTCCGAACTCACGGGCGTTTTGCAACTCAATCAAAGATAAAAATTACGCAGGAAAGGAGCGGGATATTATGGAACTCAATTACAAGCAACAATTCATTCGCTTTATGGTAGAAAACGGTGTATTGCGCTTTGGGGAATTTACCTTAAAGAGCGGCAGAAAAGCCCCTTATTTCATCAACACGGGCAACTATAAGACGGGCAAGCAACTTGCAAAACTTGGCGAATACTACGCCGCTTGCATCATGCAAAACGGTTTGGATGCGGAAACGTTGGTTGGCCCTGCGTATAAGGGGATTCCCCTTTCCGTGACGACGGCAATCGCGCTGTTCAACGGTTACGGTAAGGAACTCAACTATTGCTTTGACAGAAAGGAAGTGAAAGATCACGGTGAAGGCGGTTTGTTCGTTGGTAAGCAACTTGCGGACGGCGAAAAAGTTATCATCATCGAAGACGTTATGACCAGCGGTAAAGCGCTTGGCGAAATTTTGCCTAAACTTGCTGCGGCGGCAAACGTAGAAATCGTGGGTATGATTATTTCCGTAGATCGTATGGAAAAGGCACTCAATTCCGATTTGTCGGCTGTGAAAATGGCGAAGGCTGAATACGGCATCGACGTATATTCCGTTGTTAATATGAACGATATTATCGACGCAATTGAACAAGGTGTAATTGACGGTAAAGAGCATTTGCCCGCAATGTACGCTTATAGAGAACAATATGGCGCATAAGTCTTTTTTTGGAACGGTAGGCGGCAAAGAAGTTTTTGCCTATACGCTTGAAAACGAAAAACTCTCCGTCCGTATTTTGGATAGGGGGGCGGTTTTACACTCCTTGATTGTTAAGGATAAGGGAGTGGACGTGGTTTTGGGCTATGATACCCCTGCGGAATACGACGAAAAAGGCGGCGCGATCGGTGCGGTATGCGGTCGGTTTGCCAACCGTATTCATAAGGGTAAACTGGTTGTGGACGGCAAGGAATATTCGCTCTATTGCAACGACCGCGGCAACCATTTGCACGGCGGGGAAATCGGTTTTAGTAAGCGAATCTTTACGGTAGAAGAACATACGGACGATCGCTTGGCGCTGTCCTTGTTTTCTCCCGACGGAGAAGAAAACTATCCAGGGAATCTCACTTTGAAGGTGACCTATTCTTTGGCTGGCGGCGCGCTTAAAATCCGCTACGAAGGGGTGTCCGATAAGGCAACCGCCATCAACGTTACCAACCATGCTTACTTTAATTTGAATGGGGCAGGTACGGGTTCAGCGCTTGGGCATACCTTGTGGCTTGCTGCGCCGTATTATCTTTCCACCGACGAAAATATGATCCCCGATGGGAAGTTCCAAGCGGTGGACGGCACGCCCTTTGATTTCCGTACAGCGGTGGCTGTCGGCGTGGGCGACGCGCGTATGCCTACGGACACAGATTTGCAAAAAGGCAACGGCTTTGACCATTGTTTCGTCTTTGAAAAGGGACGGGACGTATCCAAACCGTACGGCGTACTTTGCGGCGACGTATCGGGGATTAAAATGGTGTGTTATACCACCTTGCCTGCGGTGCAACTGTATGCAGGCAACTTCTTAAAAATGGACGGCAAGGGCGGCTACTACGGCAGATGTAGCGGCTTGTGTTTGGAAACGCAGACAATTCCGAACAACGTCAACGAACCTGCCTATGCGGCGTATGGCTCGGCTATCTACGGCGCAGGTGAAAAATATGAAAGCGAAACGGTGTACTCGTTTGAGTGACCGAATTTGGAGAAATAGAACATGGGTATTATTTTAACGGGCGATCGCCCTACGGGAAAATTGCACATCGGACACTACGTCGGCTCTTTGCGCCGTCGCGTAGAGTTGCAAAACAGCGGCAAGTTCGATAAAATTTGGATTATGATTGCGGATGCGCAAGCGCTCACCGACAATTTTGACAACCCCGACAAAGTACGCGCAAACATTACGGAAGTGGCGCTTGACTACTTGGCGGTAGGTCTTGATCCCAAAAAATCGACGATTTTCGTACAGTCGCACATTGCGGAGTTGACCGAACTCACCTTTTACTATATGAACTTGGTGACTTTGGCTCGCTTGCAACGCAACCCGACGGTAAAAGCGGAAATCAAGCAAAAGAATTTCGAAATGTCCTTGCCTATGGGCTTTTTGACCTATCCCGTATCGCAAACGGCGGATATTACCGCATTCAAAGCGGACACCGTACCCGTTGGTGAAGACCAACTCCCGATGCTGGAACAAGCGCGCGAAATCGTTAGAAGTTTCAACGGCTTATATGGCGAAACGCTTATAGAACCGAAAGCGGTCTTACCCGAAAACAAATCCTGCCTGCGCTTGCCTGGTACGGACGGTATGGCGAAGATGAGTAAATCGCTTGGCAACTGCATCTACCTTTCGGACAGCGCGGACGAAATCCGTCAAAAGGTTATGGGGATGTTTACCGATCCCAACCATTTGCGCGTGACCGATCCTGGCGATACGAAAAACAACCCGACGTTTATCTATTTGGATGCGTTTGCAAAGGACGAACACTTTGCGAAATACGCCCCCGAATACGCAAACTTGGATGAAATGAAAGCGCACTACGAACGCGGCGGCTTGGGCGATATGAAAGTGAAAAAGTTGCTCAATGCGGTAATGCAGGAAACGTTAGAGCCTATTCGTTTGCGCCGTGAAGAGTTCGCAAAGGACATCCCTGCGGTATGGGATATGCTGTATGCGGGCTCGCAAGAAGCCAAAGCAAAGGCGTCGGAAACGTTGGACGAAGTAAAGAAGGCGATGAAAATTGACTATTTTGAGGGTAGAAACTAATGTCGACGTTTGAATTTGGCAACGATAGATTGCGCTGTGTGGTGGATACGCTTGGCGCGGAATTGATCAGCGTACGTTTTGACGGCAAGGAAAGGCTGTGGCAAAACGAAAACGGCGGCTGGGACGGGCGCGCGCCCATCCTGTTCCCTTACGGTGGAAACTGCGCTGTGATGGTGGACGGCAAGTTGTATCCCACTCAAAAGCACGGCTTTTTGATGGAGCAAACGGGTGTTTTCACGGATAAAAAGGAAGACGGCGTGACCGTTTGTTTCCGCGAAAACGACGAAACGAAACAGGTATATCCCTTTGCCTTTTCCGTGTTCATTACGTACCTGGTGGTGGGAAATTGCCTGAAAGTGACCTATACGGCGATCAACGAAGACGATAAAACCATTTATGCGGGCTTTGGCAGCCACGAAAGTTATGCTCTGGATGGCAACGCGCAAGACTATGAAATCGTGTTCGAAAAGGACGAAGAGTTTATCTCCCTAATGACGCACAATGAAGACGGTAAAATGACGGGTGAAAGCGTGGGTTTGGGCAAGGGTAAGAACTTGGCTTTGCCCGAAAATTTGCTTTCCGCTACGGTGATTTTGAAACCGAACTCCCGCTCCGTTGTCTTGAAAAAGCGCGGGGAAGACAAAATCTTGGCGAAGGTACATTATCCCGACTTTGAAAACCTGCTGTTTTGGCATCCTGCGGATAGCCGAATGGTGTGCATTGAACCGTGGCAAAACCTGCCAGACGACCATAATTCGCCTGTAGAAGAGTTGTGCAAGAAGCAAGGTTTGACGGCGTTAAAGCCTGGCGAAAAGTTGGTTGTAAGACACGATATTGAGTATTTTTAAGCAAAAAACTGTTCAAAAACCGTTCAAAAACCGCTCAAAAACCGCAAAAAAACGTTAAAAAAGCGGTGAAAAACGGCTAAAAAACGCTTAAAAATCGTTAAAAAATAGAGAAAAAAATGAGAAGGAAGTAGAAAGATATGGCAAAAGAAAATCAATTTGTAGAACAAATCGCGGATATTGAAAGCGACTTTCCGCAATGGTACACGGACGTCGTTTTGAAGACGAAACTTGTCGATTACGGCCCTGTAAAGGGGACGATGGTTATTCGTCCTTACGGCTATGCGATTTGGGAAAATATCCAAAAAGAACTGGACGCGCGCTTTAAGGCACAAGGGGTGCAAAACGCATATTTCCCCTTGCTTATCCCTATGAGTTTCTTCACGAAAGAAGCGGAACACGTGGAAGGGTTTGCGCCCGAAGTAGCGGTGGTCACCCACGCGGGCGGGGAAGAACTCTCCGAGCCCCTTGCTATTCGTCCTACTTCGGAAACGATCATCGGTACGATGATGGCAAAGTGGACGCAGTCTTACCGTGACTTGCCGATGAAACTCAATCAATGGTGCAACGTTATGCGTTGGGAAAAGACCACCCGTCCTTTCCTGCGTACCAGCGAATTCTTGTGGCAGGAAGGACACACCGCGCACGCAAGCGCCGAAGAAGCACAAGCGGAAACTTTGGCGATGCTTGAAATCTATAAGCAATTTATGGAAACCTGCCTTGCGATTCCCGTTTTGACGGGCCGTAAGACGGAAAAAGAAAAGTTCGCGGGCGCTGTGGCAACCTATACGATGGAAGCGATGATGCACGACGGGAAGAGTTTGCAATCGGGTACTTCCCATTACTTGGGTCAAAACTTCGCAAAGGCGTTCAATATCGAATACCTTGGACAAGAAGGTGTGCTTGAAAATGCGTACACCACGTCTTGGGGTGTTTCTACCCGTTTGATCGGTGCGGTTATTATGACGCACGGCGATGCACGTGGGTTGGTGCTCCCCCCTGTGGTTGCGCCCACGCAAGCGGTTATCGTTCCTATCGCGGCAAGAAAACCCGGCGTTGTGGAAGCGTGTGAAGAACTCAAAGCGGAATTGTTGGCGGCTGGTATTCGCGTAATCGTGGATAACTCTGACAACAGCCCTGGTTGGAAGTTCAACGAATGGGAAATGAAAGGTGTGCCCCTGCGTATTGAAATGGGCCCCCGCGATATCGAAGCAGGCAAGATGATGTTTGCCCGCCGTGATACCCTGGAAAAGAGCGAAGTAGCACGCGAAGGCGCGGCGGCCACCGTAAAAGCGGTACTTGCGGAAATCCAAAGCAATATGCTTGCGAAGGCGCGCGCGCATAGAGATAGCCGCATCGTGTATGCGGACGATATAGCTGGCATCTTGGCAGGCGTGGAAGCGGGCAACTTTGTTAAGGCCGGCTGGTGCGGTTGCAGGGCTTGCGAAGACAAGATCAAGGAAGAAACGGCGGCAACGGCACGTGTATTTGCGGAAGGCGAAAGCGCGGAAAAATGCGCGGTTTGCGGCAAGGATGCAAAGCACGTAATCATCTACGCAAGAGCGTACTAATCGAAAATTTCCCATACCCGTGTATGGAATGAATAAAAAAACGACGGTTTTTGCCGTCGTTTTTTTGTTGCGGTAGGGGTTAACCTGTGCAATCGGACGGTCAGGATGCCCGTCCCTACAAGCGTGGTATCAATAGGTGTTGCAAACGGGCGGTCGAAGGCGCCCGCCCCCTACAAAGGGGGTGAGATTCTATCCGATGGATTGCGTGAGATTTCGCGGAGTGTGGTTGCCAAATTCTTCGCTGGCGCTTTGAATGACGAATGGGGTGGCGTGAAGTAAATCGGGCGGTCGAAGGTGATTGTTCCTACTACTCATCCACCGCAAGCGGTCCCCCTTTCTCTCGCAAGAGAAGGCATAATAAGCGCAGAAGAAGAAATGTGGGCGATCCATGAATCGCCCCTGCAAGGGGTGGACGGAAAGGGTTGCTTGGGAAGATAAGATTGCGGGGAGGGAAATGGATATTTTTGGAAAATGTTGTAAAATCCGAACAAATGTTTGACTTTTGCAAAATGGCGTGGTATAATGGGGGTGAGAAAAGGTAAAAAAAGCCGTGCTGTGCGCGTGGCGTGGCGCGAAAGAAAATTGTGTTTTGCGCGATGGGCGAAGTGCGATGAGCCGTGCTTGCTGCTCGTTGTGCTTGTCACGGAAGAAGAAAGCGGACGGGATGGGCGGCGCGGTTGGGGGAAGAGAATGATAGACGAAAGAAGATTGCAAATTTTGGTTGACGGGGCAAAATACGACGTGTCGTGCTCGTCGTCCGGTTCGTCGCGCAAAAATAAGGCAGGGGGGATTGGCAACGCCGCGTTTGGGGGAATTTGCCACTCTTTTACGCAGGACGGCAGGTGTATTTCTTTGCTCAAAATCCTGCTTTCCAACGATTGCGTGTTTGATTGCAAGTACTGCCCCAACCGCCGTAGCGCGGACGTGGCGCGGGCGAGTGTGACCCCCGAAGAATTGTGTGAACTGACGATAGAGTTTTATCGCAGGAACTATATCGAAGGGCTGTTTTTGTCTTCGGCGGTGTATAAAAACCCCGATTATACGATGGAACTATTGCTCAAAACGGTGCGGCTGTTGCGGGAAGAATACCGCTTTAACGGGTACATACATTTGAAGGGTATCCCCCACGCGGACGAGAAGTTGACACGGATGGCGGCGCAGTATGCGGATAGAATGAGTTATAACCTGGAATTGCCCAGCGAAGAAAGCCTGAAACGGCTTGCTCCGCAAAAGACGAAGAAGAGCGTTTTAGAACCTATGCAACTGTTGCAATCGGGCAGGGAAGAATACGCGGCGCTCTGGAAAGCCAAAACGGGCAAAGCGGAAGGGCGCGGGCGGGGAAAGTTTTTGCCCGCAGGGCAAACAACACAAATGATAGTGGGCGCATCCCCCGAAACGGATGGTCGGATTTTGCGTTTGAGCGAAGGGTTGTATCGGAAATTTGCACTAAAAAGAGTGTATTTTTCGTCCTATTTGCCTGTGGTGAAAGATCCGTTATTGCCGTCGGTGGGGGCAGGACTATTGCGGGAACACCGCTTATACCAAGCGGACTGGTTACTCCGTTTTTACGGGTTTGAGAGCAACGAAATCTTGGATGAGCAGGAAAATTTGGCGGTTGAATACGACCCGAAATGCGCTTGGGCGTTGAAAAATATGCATCTTTTTCCTGTGGAAATCAATCGTGCAGACGTGGAAACTTTGTTGCGTGTGCCTGGAATCGGCGCAAAGGGGGCGTATAAAATTGTGGCGGCACGGCGGTGGGCGACGCTTACCTTTGCCGACCTGCAAAAGATGCGTATTGTGTTGAAACGGGCGCGACATTTTATCACCTGCAACGGGCGGTTTTACGGCTTGGAAGGGCAGGAGCGGGTGAAGATCGCTTTGGCGGTTGCCGAGCGCTTGGACGGCGCACAGCAGTTGTCTATTTTTGATGGGGAAAACAGCAGATTATTGCTGCCCGATGGCGGGCAGCCTGCCTTGTCGTTGCTGGGCACGGACGATGGAAAAAAGCAGTTCTTATTGACGTCAACGAAGGAAAATGCAAAGTCGGTTTTGAGCGGTCAATTTTAAAAAATTTCAAAAAAGGATAGGCAGGTATGCGATGAACGGTAGAAAAGTGTATTTTACGGACGGAACAAGCGAGAGTTTTTATACCGCTGTCTTTGATGGATATAACGACGGCGGAGCATATATCACTTCGGAAAAGCATTTGCAACTTTCGCTGGGAGAAACACACGTTTACGTTGAGGCGGATAGGGAAAAAGTGGCGCGGGTACTCAATAAAATCAAGCGGTTGGATGCTCGTGCGGTACTCGATATAGAATACGTACTCCGTCACAATGCTGCCGATAGAGAACAAACGGCGTTTTTGTACGTTCGGGAGTTGGTTAAATCGGGGCGGAGTGTGCGGGGGAAATTGTCGCTATCTTGCGTGCGAAAAATGATGGAATATAGGGGGCAGGTATCGAATGAAATCCACCGATTGAAAGGATTTTTGCGCTTTTCGGAGACGGCGGAAGGGGTGTTGTACGCCCCTTGCTCCCCCGATTACGATGACGTGGATTTGTTGGCGGCACACTTTATTGCACGGCTCAACCAGCCCTTTGCGATCCACGACGTTTGGCGGGAAAAAGCGGTGCTATACAACGGTCGGGAATGTGTTTCGGTACCCGTTGGGGATGCGGAAATTGTGATGAGTGAGCGGGAAGACGCTTTTTCGTCGCTGTGGAAAAAGTACTATAAAACGGTGAATATTCCTGCCCGAAAAAACTTGCGTGCGCAAAGGAACTTTATGCCCGTGCGATACTGGGAGTTTTTAACCGAAGAGCCGTAGAGATGCGCGCCTTGCAATATGCAAGGCGTTTTTTTCTGTGCTTTTCGGGAATTTACGCACTTTGGCGGGAAAAAAGGGGAGAAATATCCGATAAAAAATGGCGGGAACTCTTGACGGGGCAAAAAAAAGATGCTATTATTATAGCATGGAAGAAAATAACCTGCGCCAAAATGGATGGGGTGTGATAAGGATTTTTGCCTTGTCGCATTCGCGCGCGTTGGCGCGTAGGGAACTTCCCTGTTGATAACCCGAAAAGGAGTGGCTCGTATGGCGCTTTGCTTTGCCTGTAAAAAGAATTTTTCCGCCGTGTCCTATGAACGGAAGACGAAAGAAGGCGTTTTCAAGGAAGAATATTGCTTGGAATGTTATGAAAAATTGTTCGTTTCTCTGCATGCGGACGGACATGAAGACGGAAAACAATACGACGTTTGCCCCTATTGCGGGACTTCGGCGGAAACGGTGCAACGCACCGCGCTTGTTGGGTGTGCTCGTTGCTATCATACCCTTGGCGCGGTGGCAATTCCTATGGTAATCCGTATGCAACAGGGACAGGATATTCATAGGGGGAAATCTGTTCCGCAGGACGGGAAAACCTATTACGAAAACCGTAAAAAAGAGTTGTTGGCGCTGGTCATGTATTTTGAAAACTTGGGGGACGAACAGCGCGTACAGCAGTATAAAACCGAACTCGAACAGTTGTCGCGCGGCGTAGGGGGAAAGCATGGTAGATAAGGAAAAACGATATGAAACAACCGTGATTTCAACCCGTATTCGCTTGGCGAGAAATTTGGCGGGATACCCTTTTCCGTCTGTAATGACGGAAGAACAGGCGTATGAGATGGCGGTGATTGCGCGCAGCGCGCTCGAACACGCATTGAGCCAAAACGCTTGGCGGGAGTTCGATATGCGGACGTTGGAAAAATCACAAGCGATGCTCTTGCAGGAACAACACTTGGTTAGCCCTGCTTTGGTGGGCGCGCGGAATGGGCTCGCGTTTGTGGACGGGGGCGAAAATATTTCCGTCATGGTCAACGAAGAAGATCATTTGCGCTTGCAATATATTGTCAAGGGATTGAAACTTTCGCAGGCGTATGAACGGCTTAGTTCGTTGGATACGAAGATGGGGCGGTATCTCAATTATGCGTATGATAAAAAACTCGGTTTTTTAACCGCTTGTCCCAGCAACGTCGGGACGGGGATGCGGGCGTCCGTGATGATGTTTTTGCCTGCGCTTGAACATAAAAAAGCAATCGGCGGGCTGGTCAAAAAGTGGAGCGATTGCGGCTTGACTGTGCGCGGCGTCTTTGGAGAAGGTACGGCGGCAGAAGGGCATCTCTATCAAATCAGCAACGATAAGACGTTGGGTCTAACCGAAGAAGAAATTTTGACCTATATGCAGTCTGCCATCGAAGAGATCGCTTCTGCGGAAGAAGAAGAAAGAAAAAAAATGGCGGCAAAGGATGACGTGCGGCTGCGGGATGCCGCTTTGCGCTCCTACGGCGTGTTGACGAATTGTGCAACGCTCGAGTACAAAGAGATGCGGGATTTGCTCACTACCGTCAAATTAGGGGTGGCGCTTGGTTTTTTCAAAATTGCAAAAAGCGACCCGTACGTGCTGGATGCCTTTATCGACCAGATGCGGCCCTATTCTTTCTGCCAAGAGTTTGAGTTGTTTAATACAACCCAAGAAGAGAGAAACTTGCGGCGGGCGGAAATCGTGGGCGCGATGTTGCCTGCTTTGGTGAAAAAGGTGGATTGATTGCTGTGGGGCAACTCGGCTCAGGGATTTGAAAAGTGAACTCGCCCACAAAACGGGCGAAAGGAAAAATAAGTATGAGTGAAAAACGGGAATTTACCAAAAACTTAACCGACGCGTTGAAACGCATTGACGAAGCGAATGCAAAACTCGGGGTGGATTATATCGGCACCGAGCATTTGCTCTACGGGTGTTTGTGCGTGAACGGCGTTGCGGCAGCTTTGCTTGCAAAAGCGAACGTTGTGAAAAATGAGTACGAAGCGGAGTTTGCGCGGTCGATAAACTTGGATTCCGTGAACTCGGGGATGACGGAGCGCACTAAGCAAATCTTCGTGCGCGCGATGAAAGCGTCTCGGGAACTCGGAACACCGACGGGGACGTTGCACGTGTTGTTGTCGATTCTGGATGACGGCTCTTGTTATGCGGTGTTGATTTTGCGGAAACTCGGCGTGGACGTCGTGAAATTGCTTTCGGATGCAAGACGGACTTTGTATGAACAGTACAGCCCGAAGACGAAGGGCAACATGGGCTTGAATATGGGCGAACAACCGATGCAAGGTCGTTCTGACGCGCCCAACGGGGAGAAAAGCGGTGCGGCGGTCGAAAGAGAATGGTTTGCCGATCGCAAAACGCAACGCAAATCTACCGCGATGGAGCGGCTTGCAGCGTTTGGTACGGATATGACCGAGCGGGTGCGACTTGGAAAAGTGGATCCCGTGATCGGACGGCAAAGGGAGATCGAACTCGTTACCCAAGTGCTTTCCCGCCGTAGCAAGAATAATCCCGTTTTGGTGGGCGAACCAGGCGTGGGTAAGAGTGCGATTATCGAGGGACTTTCCCAATTAATCGTAAGCGGTAACGTGCCTCCGCAGTTGTATAATAAAAAAGTGCTTTCCGTAGATTTGCCAGGTATGCTCGCAGGGGCGCGCTATCGTGGGGATTTTGAGGAACGCTTAAAGGATATGATAGGCGCAGTGCTTCAAGACGGCGACGTAATTTTGTTCATTGACGAAATTCATACGCTCGTGGGGGCAGGCGCGTCGTCGGATAACGGCATGGACGCGGCGAACATCTTAAAGCCCATGCTTGCAAGAGGCGATTTGCAAGTTATCGGTGCAACGACTATTGAAGAATACCGCAAATATATCGAAAAAGACAGCGCACTCGAACGTCGTTTTACGCCCGTGCAAGTGGACGAGCCCTCGCAAGAGGACACGATTGCGATTATCAAAGGCTTGCGCTCGAAATACGAAGAACATCACGGCATCGTCATTACGGACGAGGCGATAAAATCGGCAGTACAGCTTTCCGCTCGATATATTACCGACCGTTTCTTGCCCGATAAGGCGATAGATTTGGTGGACGAGGCGTGCGCCCGCGTGCGTGTACAAAAGGACGGCGGAGCGGAATTAAAAGAACTTGAATACGAAATTCGCGCTTGCGAAGAAGAACGTATTTTGCACGAAAGAAGTGGAGATTACGCGTTGGCAACGTCCGCGTTTGAAAGAAAACGCGACGCGCAGGAAAGATATTCCGCACTCAAACAAGCGCAAGCGCCTCTTATTTTACCCGACGGACGGTTTGCGATTGGCAAGGAGCAAGTGGCAGGCATTGTCAGCGCTCGTATGCGTATTCCCTTGATGAAAATCACGCAAGAAGAGG
>JAZOLF010000112.1:0-6781 GCA_045652785.1 Candidatus Scatosoma sp.
AAGGCTATGACCTTACGCTCGGCAGCGGTGCATTCATCCCTGGTTTCGAAGATCAAGTGGTTGGTATGAACATCGGCGACAAGAAGGACGTTAACGTGACTTTCCCTGAAAACTACCAAGCGGCTGAACTCGCTGGCAAAGCAGCAGTATTCGCTGTCACCTTGCACAAGATCCAAGCAAAGGTTCTTCCTGAACTCACGGACGAATTCGTAAAGGAAACGACGGGCGACGAAACCATCGCTGTTTGGAAGGAAAAGACGATTGCAAGATTGCAAGAAAACCTTGACAGACGTGCTAACGACGCTACTGAAAACAGCATTTTGGAAGCAATCGCCGCAAACACCGAAGTAATCATTCCCCAAGCGATGATCGAAAGAGAAACCGACAACCTTGTTAAGAGGTTTGAATATCAACTTATGTACCAAGGTTTGAAACTCGCGGATTACCTTTCCTTCTTGAAAGTTTCCGAAGCAGATTTCAGAAAGAACTACCAAGCGCAGGCTGAAAAGAACGTGAAGAGCCAACTCATCATCGGTCAAATCATCGACGCTGAAAAGATCGACGCTACCGAAGAAGAATTGTTCGCGAAGATTGCTGAACAGGCTGCATCCGTTGATAAGGATCCCGCTGAATACAAGGCAACGATGGATCCCAGACAAATTGATTACCTTCGCAACGATATCATCATCACCAAATTGTTCGACTTCTTGAAGGCAAACAACGAAATGTTCGTTAAGGCGTAAGCCTTCTTCCAAAGGATAAGGAGAAAATTATGGAAAAGAATGTTCTCATCCCCTACGTTGTAGAGCGTACTTCTTCGGGGGAACGCTCCTATGATTTGTATTCTCGTTTGCTCGACGATAGAATCGTCTTCTTGACCGGTCCTATCGACGATGCGTTGGCAAACACCGTCGTGGCTCAACTTCTCTATTTGGAAGGCAAAGATCCCACGAAGGATATCTGCTTATATATCAACTCCCCGGGTGGGAGCGTTTCGGCAGGTCTTGCTATCTACGATACGATGAATTATATCAAATGCGACGTATCTACCATTTGTATCGGTATGGCGGCATCCATGGGCGCATTCCTGCTTTCCAGCGGTACGAAGGGCAAACGCTACGCTCTTCCCAACTCCGAAATTATGATTCACCAGCCCCTTGGCGGCGCATCTGGTCAAGCAAGCGATATCAAAATCCACGCTGAACATATCTTGCGCACGAAGGCGAAACTCAACCGTATCCTTGCCGAAAATTCGGGCAACGACATCGCTACCATCGAACGCGATACCGACCGCGACAACTTCCTTTCTGCGGAAGAAGCGCGCGCTTACGGCTTGATCGACAAGGTGTTCGTGAGAAGATAATTTAAGGTTGTTTTTGAAAGTAGCGTAATCCTGTGTTTATAGCGCAGTTTTACGCTATTTTTTATTCTATTTTATCTTTTAGGCTGTGCCTAAAAACTTGTAAGGAGAGAATATGGCTGACAATAAAAATTGTTGCTCTTTCTGTGGTACGGAAAGGGATAAAACCAAAAAAATGATTTCTGGGGACGGCGCTTTTATCTGCGAAGACTGCATCAAAATTTGCAGCGATATGATTGCGGATATGGATCGCCACTCGCCCGTCGAAGAAATCCCCTTGAAAAAACCTGCGGAATTGAAAGCGGAACTGGATAAGTATATCGTCGGTCAGGATAAGGCAAAAAGAGTGCTTTCCGTGGCGGTATATAACCACTATAAGCGTATCAATGCGGGCATGAAAAAATCCACGGACGACGAAGTGGAAATTGAAAAAAGCAACGTCCTTTTGCTCGGCCCTACGGGGAGCGGTAAAACGTTGCTGGCGCGTACGCTTGCAAAGATTATCGGCGTACCGTTCGCAACGACGGACGCAACCACGCTCACCGAAGCAGGATACGTTGGCGAAGACGTGGAAAATATCTTACTCAAACTCATTCAAAATGCTGACTTTGATATTGAAAAGGCGCAACGCGGCATCATCTATATCGACGAAATCGACAAGATCGCAAGAAAGGGCGAAAACGTTTCCATCACTCGCGACGTTTCGGGTGAAGGGGTACAACAAGCGCTGCTTAAAATTATCGAAAGCACGCAGGCGAACGTCCCCCCGACGGGCGGTAGAAAACACCCCTCGCAGGAATGTTTGAAGATCGACACCACCAACATTTTGTTTATTTGCGGTGGGGCGTTTGTGGGCTTGGATAAGATCGTTTCCGCAAGAACAGACTCTTCGTCGCTCGGCTTTGGCGGGAAAGTGAAACTCGGCGAACACGAAGCGGATTATTCCCTTTTGGAAGACGTACAGCCGCAGGATTTGACGAAATTCGGCTTAATTCCCGAATTCGTGGGACGTATTCCCATCGTCGTCAATTTAGAGCCGTTGGACGAAAGCGCGTTGATGAAGATTTTGACCGAACCGAAGAACGCCATTATCAAGCAATACCAAAAGTTGGTGGGCTTGGACGGTGTTACCTTGACGGTGGAAGAAGACGCTGTGCGTGAAATCGCACAAACGGCAATCCGTTTGAAGACGGGGGCGCGTGGTCTTCGTACCATCATTGAAGGGGTGATGACGGAAGTGATGTATAAAATTCCTTCGGACGACAATATCTCCGAAGTGGTGGTGACAAAAGAATGTATCGTTGACAAAGTTCAACCTAAAATCATCTATAAGGAAGCGGTTTAACCGCTTCCTGTTTTTTTGCAATAAATTAAGGGCAGGTATGCGTTCAATGCGTACCTGCCCCTATCTTTTTGTGTTTTATTTAGTTTTCATCGCCGTCGTCATCGTCGTCTTTGATGGGCGTATTAGGGCGTTTGAACTGGATCTCGTCAACAGGGAAATCCTTATAGATAAGCCCGCCGTTCTGATCGTCAATCTTGACCTTGACGGTCATTTTGAGCATATTGACGGATGCTACGATGCCGCGTCCGTCGGGAGAGCCTACTTCCGCACCAACCTTCGGCATCTTCTTATAAGCGTCTGCATAATAATCGCTTTCATAACTCAAACAGCACATCAATCTGCCGCAAAGGCCGTTGATTTTTGCGGGGTTCAACGCAAGCCCTTGCGTCTTTGCCATCTTAATTGTCACTCGCTTAAATTCAGGCATATTCCCTGCACAGCAGCATACCCTTCCGCAAGGCGCAAGCCCGCCCAAGTACTTCGTTTCGTCGCGCGTACCCACTTGGCGCAATTCAATGCGGTTGTGGAAAGTGGACGCAAGATCTTTTACGAGTTCTCTAAAATCCACGCGCGCCGCTGCCGTGAAGTAAAACACGATTTTACTGCCGTCGAACGCATATTCGCAATCTACGAGTTTCATTTCCAACCCGTGCGCTGCAATCTTTTCACGGCAAGTTTGCATCGCTTGCGGTTTCTTGGATTCCGCCGCTGCGTAAAAATCCTTATCCTTTTGGGTTGCGATACGGATAATAGGTTTCAAGGGCTGTACCACTTCTTCTTCGGGAACTTCGCGGACGGGATAAGCCACCCACGCGTATTCCAAACCCTTTGCCGTTTCTACAACGACAGGCATATTCCGTTCATAAACGTCGCCTGCTTTCGGCGCAAAATAATACAATTTTCCGCCGTTTTTGAACTTAATTACTACTACTTTTACCATAATGTTTCCTTATTTTGTCAACACGCGCGCCATCATCAATTCGATTGCTTGCGTAAAGTTGGCGTTAAACGTAATTTCTTTTTCTACCGCCGACAGCCGTTCAATCGCATAGAGTAGGGCGGCAGGAGAGTATTTCTCGGCAACCGCACAAATCCGCTGTTTTTCGGGCGTCAACAGTATATATTTTTCCATCCCTTGCTGCATCGTGATTCCGTCACGGAAAATCATTAAAAGCAGGGATATGAACTCTTTTTTATTCTTAGTTGCTCCCACTTTTTTAGCGATTACAGGCAACCGTGAAAGATCGGTCAATGCAAGAGTAAATGCATCTTCTATCAGCGTTTTATAATAGCCCGCGGAAAGCAAGTTTTCCGCTGTCCCAATGCTACCGCAGGAGAGAGCCGAAACGAGTTTTATCTCCCGTTCATCATACTTACCAGCGTACTTTCGTTGCATACATGCCCCCACTTCTTGGATAGAAAAGGGCAAAATTTCCAGTTTTTGAGTACGTGATAAAACCGTTTGCAAAACAGGGTAAATCGTCCGCGCGGAAAGCAGAAAAAATACCCCTTCGTGCGGTTCTTCCAACACCTTCAAAAGTTTGTTTTGCGCGGTAGGCAAGGCTTCGTCGATACGGTCGATGATTACCACCTTTTTATCCCCTTCAATAGGGCTGATAAAACACTCTTCAATCAGTTGTTCGCACTCTTCAACGTTCAAGCGCTTTTCGTTTTTTGGGTACACCAAGCAATCGGCGTACTTATCGCCGTCGATGAGTTTTGCAATCCGCTCCTGGTCGGGGGTATCGTACTCACCAAACCCGTTTTCTTCAGCAAAAAACAGCGTTTTTGCCATTTCTTTGAGCACCGTTTTGGTATGCACGGGATCGTCTAAGACCAGCAAATAGGCATGGGAAAGCGAGCCTTCGTCGCGCTGGGTTTGCAAACGAATATACGCGCTGGTGTTCCGTATCAAATCCTGCATAACGCCGCTCCTTTTTCCAAAAATATCCGCATTTTGCTTTAAAACCGCAAACTACCGATTATATTATAACATATTTTTTGTTTTTTTTCAAGTGGTTGGGTATATATTTTTAGGCATTTTTCTTTCTTAAACGCTTGCTTTTCCTTTGGAAAAGTGATATACTTATTTTGTATGCGGCGTAATTTTGGCTGCTTTTTATCAAAAGAAAAAAATCTTGCACTACAAGGAGAACGGGATGAACGAAACGGTTCAAAACGACGGTCTTAATTTGTTAGACTTGTTGAAAATTTTGTGGTCTAAAATCAAAATCTTGATTTTGGTTTTAATCTGCGGTGGTATCGTCGGCGGCGGTTTGGGTTTGTTAAAATCTCAAAACGAACAATACTACGGCACAAAACTGGAATTTTACGTTAACCCCGAAGCGGACGGTATCGTTACTTCGGGCTCGACCTACGGCGTTTACGGCGCTTACGGCAGACACGTAATGGACAACATTATCAAATTGCTTTCCAGCGAACAATTTTCCGAAGAATTGATGTCTGGTTTCAAAAATGCTCCCACCGAAAAAGAAATTATCGGCAAGAACGGTAAAAAATCCATCAATCCTGAATATAAAGACTACTTAAACAAGGTTCGAAATTCCGTTGTTTTCAGTTATTTGGATGAAGAAGTGAATTTGGACGATGCAGTAAACCTTGCAAGAAGTTTCATTTACGTAGAACTTTCAGTTGAAGGGGAAGAAAACATTGAGTTCGCGGAAGAATTGCTCAGCATTATCCGTGTAAAAATGCCTGAATACGTAGAAGAAAAGATGATTATACCCGAAGGGTATATCGGTACGAACTGTGTCGAAATCACGACAATTAGTGAAATTATTAGAACGAACCCTGGTCACGAAACAAAAACCGCCGTTAAGTTCGGGTTGCTTGCGGCTGCAGCAGCGCTTGTAGTAGCGTGTGTTGTCGTAATTATCGTGGATCGCTCGGATAAACGTGTGCGTGATTGCGAAGCCGTTTCCCGTCAAATTAATGTGCCTATTCTCGGCGTTATTCCTTCGATTAGCGAAGATAAGATTGAATCTTGGAACGATTCTTTGAAGAAAGGGGGGGCAAACTGATATGGGATTGTTTAAAAATTTGCGCAGCCGTAAAAATAAAGACAAAAAGAAATTATCCACTCGCAAAGAATATCTTTTAAATAAAGATACTGCTTTCGACGTGACCGAAGCGTTCCGTAATTTGAAAGCATCTTTGTCTGTTTCCATTCCCGCACACAACGGAGGCTCGATTATCACCGTCACGTCTTCCTATCCCGAAGACGGTAAAACGACAGTCACTTCAAACCTTGCGTTGATGTTCGCGAACTCCGACGCGAAGATTTTGCTCGTCGATGCAGACATCCGTAAAGGTAGAATCCATAAGTATTTCCAAGCAAAATCCACCCCTGGTCTTTCCGACTACCTTTCAGGTTTGGTTTCTTTGGAAGATATTTTGCACGTTTCTAACGTGAGTGAAAACTTGTATTATATCTCTTGCGGTACTCATTCCCCGAAACCTTACGAACTCTTGGAAAGCGAAAAAATGTCGCAATTCTTGGAACAACTTAGAAATGAGTTCGATTATATTATCGTAGATACGCCCCCTGTTTTGTTGGTTTCCGACGCGATTGCCGTTGCACCGAAAACGGATGGCGTTGTGCTCGTTTGTAGACACAACCTTTCCTACGTATCCGACCTTGAACGTTCGATTTCGATGCTGAACTTTGCAAAGGCGAATATTTTGGGTTTGGTTGTCAACGATTACCATGCTCCTCAAGGCAAAATCTACGGCGGTTATCACGGATACTATCACTACACCAAGTATTCCTACGCCTATTCCTACAAATCTTCGCCTGAAGATATAGACGAAGAGTTGGAAGAAAATACGTCTGAAGAAAACTAAAAAAACAAAAAGCGAAACGCCCTGCTAAAACGGGGCGTTTTTTGGAAAACCCTAACGGGTTTATGATTAAAAAAATACAAAAAGCGTTATAATTGTATATATGAAACAACCTAATGAAAATAAAACTGTAAGAAGACTGGCTCTTCCGCTCATTCCCCTTCGGGGAAAAGTACCTTTTCCGCACGCAACCATCGTGTTTGAAGCGGGCAGAG
>JAZOLF010000113.1:0-7428 GCA_045652785.1 Candidatus Scatosoma sp.
CTTAACAGCGCCTACGTCACCGCGTACCATAACGCTTACCAAACCGCTACCGATCTTTTCGCTACCGATAAGTACAACGTTTGCTGCCTTTACCATTGCATCCGCTGCTTCGATTGCTGCTACCAAACCTCTGGTTTCTACCATACCCAATGCTTCCATTTTTTTATCCTCCTAAGATAAATATTTTTTTAATTTTTTGTTTTGTGTTGTAAGGCTATGCCTTAGCCCGTCGTTAAAAATTTCATAACGTCGGGGTGCGGACGTGCAATTACTTCGCAAAGTTTTACATTGCCCACTTCCGCCGCCGCTGCCGCGCCTGCCGCAGCCGCCGCTTGTACCGCCGATACTTCCCCTTGCACAACCACCGTCACCAGTCGGCCGCCAAGACGTTTTTCAACGTGAATAAGATGTACGTCCGCCGCTTTTACCATCGCGTCCAAGCCAGCGATTGCCGCTACCATGGCTTGCACTTCCAGTAATGCTATTGCTTTCATCATAGTTTTTTCCTTTTTATCTCTACAAAGTAGAGATAATTTTTAATTTTTTCGCTTATTTAATGCTGGGCAACAATTTTTCAACGTCCATATGAGGGCGAGGAATTACGTGCGTAGCAACGATTTCGCCAAGAGATGCAGCCGCAGCCGTACCTGCTTCAACAGCAGCCTTAACAGCGCCTACGTCACCACGTACCATAACGCTTACCAAACCGCTACCGATCTTTTCGCTACCGATAAGTACAACGTTTGCTGCCTTTACCATTGCATCCGCTGCTTCGATTGCTGCTACCAAACCTCTGGTTTCTACCATACCTAATGCTTCCATCATAATTTTTTCTCCTATTTTTTTATAATTTTTTTTGTTTTTTATTTTGTGTTGTGTTGGCGTTGCCGCCGAGTGATAAACGGTTCAAATACGAGCAAGACAAGGAGCGCGAGCATTTCCGCTGGGAGCGTACAAGGGGTACGCGGGCCAAGGAAACGCGGAACGCGACGATGTATTGCGAAGTATTTCAAACGTTTAACGGAGTTTGTCTTTGCCGAGTGCGCTTAAACGCGCAAACCATTCAATCTCTTCGCTTTGACGAGCGATGATCTTATGGGTGATGTACAACCCGCGCTTTTCGGCTTCCGCTTTACCGACCGCAACCGCCGCTTCCACAGCAGCCGCGCTGCCTTCCGCTTTGATTGCCATAACAAGCGGAACTTTTGCAGAATCCCCTGCCGCAGGCTTGTTTTTGTCGATTGCCACAATCTTCACGTCCGCTGCTTTTGCCATCGCATCCGCAACAACGATGCTGGTTGTGAAACCGAATACTTCAATCATACCAAGTGCCATTCTTTTCTCCTTTTGCAAAACATATCCATCGCAATGTTGCCGCACTATCTAATCCAGTTTGACACCGCATCGCGAAGTAGATTCTTATTTTGCAACGAAACAAATCTTAATGCCCTTCTGCGCAACGTTGACTTCCATCGCTTCGTTGAGTTGGTCAAGCGGGAATTCGTGCGTGATCAAATCCTTGATAGGAATGTTCATTTCTCTCGCTTGGCGAAGGAATGCCATCGTCGTGGGATAATCGTCTGCGCTGTAATCCCAAGAACCTACCAAGTTGATTTCCTTGTTACACATTGCAAAGTGGGGGTTCACGGGGTATTCGCCATTGTTTACGAAGAAACCCATTTCGCAAAGACCGCCGCCGCGACGGATGTATTCATAAATATCCTTCGCTGCCGCAGGAGCACCCGTGCATTGGAACGCGAAATCCGCACCCACGCCGTTTGCTACGCTCTTCACGAGTTTCACTCTTTCTTCCAAAGTGGTCACTTCGCGGAAGTTGATAACCGTCTTCGCGCCGAGTTTCTTAGCCATTTCCAAACGCATCGGCGTACCGTCGATTGCGATGATGTGGTTGATACCTGCCGCGCGCAAAACGCTGATCATTACCAAGCCAACAGGGCCAAGACCTTGGATAAGCACTTTCGAATTGAAATTCAAAAGCCCCGTGGTGTTTGCTCTCTTCAACGCGTGCACACATACACAAGCGAGTTCCAAAAGCATTCTTTCTTTTAAGTCAAGGTCGTTCACTACGAAGTAGGTAGCGCCCTTGCCGCGAATCAAGATGTGGGTCGCAAACCAGCCCGTGAAAGGGTTTGCATCGCTGTGGGGGATCAAACCGAATACGCCTTGCTTATCGCAAAGGTTGGTGTTTGCGGGATGGTTACGGCAAACGTGACATTCGCCACAACTGATAACCGACGTGACGATTTTATCGCCAACTTTGATGGGTTTGCCTGCGGTGTCGAACTTAACGTTCTTACCAAGCGCGATGATTTCGCCCGTACCTTCGTGGCCAAGCGTGACGGGAACAATCCCGAAGGGATCCATTTTCCACTCATGCACGTCCGTGCCGCATACGCCGCAACCTTCTACCTTTACCAAGATGTCGTCGTCTTGCAAAGCAGGAATTGCGAATTCTTTTACTTCAATTTTCTTTTCGCCCGTGAGCATAGCAACTTTCCCCGTCTTGGGAATGCCGCCGCTTGCTTTCGGTGCGCTCATATCGCCCAAAATCTTACGAACGATACTTTCAACCTGAGATGCTGTAATATCCATACTGTTATACTCCTTATTAGATAATGCGGAAATTATCCGACATAACGCAACGACGATAGCGGGTGAAACTTCTTGCGCTGGTCAAGCCTTCGCCCGTGGGGCCCGCGATGGTGAACGTCGTGTGACCTTCGCCGCCGAACCCGATCCCTGCGTAGGAAGGCGCGTTCTTCACAAAGATAGTCGTTTCCACCGCTCTTGCAAAGCGAGTCAAGTGGTCGATGTTCTTCGAGTGCATATGCGCCGTGTGTCTGTTGCCGTGTTCCGCTTTAACCGCAAGGTCGATCGCTTGGTCGATATTGTCCACGCGAACGATGGGCAGGATGGGCATCATAAGTTCGTGTTGTACGAAGGGATGGTCGAAATCCGTTTCACAGATGATACAACGAATATCGCTGCCCACGCGAACGCCGATTTTTTCCAACAACACCGCCGCATCACGGCCCACGCAATCACGGCTGACCGTCTTTTTCACGATACCCGTCTTAGGATTTTTAACGTCCACCAAAACGATATCGGCAAGTTTCGCCGCCTGCTCTGCGCTGATTTTGTACGCGCCGTTTGCAACCATCGAAGAGATGAGTTGATCGGCAACGTTACGGAATACGAATACTTCTTTTTCTGCGATACAAGGCAAGTTGTTATCAAACGAACAACCGTCGATGATGTCCTTACCTGCTTTTACAACGTCTGCGGTGTCGTCCACGATAACAGGGGGGTTGCCCGCACCTGCGCCGATGGCTTTCTTACCGCTGGAAAGAACGCTGCGTACAACGCCAGGACCGCCCGTACATACCAGCAAGCGAATGTTCGCGTGCTTGTACATAATTTGCGCGGTGTCCAACGTGGGTTTTACAACGGACGCAACGAGTACTTTCGGGCCGCCCGCCATCGCCGACGCACGGTTGACAAGATCTACCGCGTAGTTGGACGTAGCGATTGCGTTCGGGTGGGGGTTGAATACCACGCCGTTGCCAGCCGCGATCATACCGATACTGTTGCAAATAACCGTTTCGGACGGGTTGGTACTGGGGGTAATGCTGCCGACAACGCCGAAAGGTGCCATTTCGGTAAGCGTCAAACCGTAATCCCCCGTCTTTACAGCCGAAACAACGTCCGACGTGCCAGGGGTTTTATCCGCAACCAACATATGTTTTGCGGTTTTATGGTCCACCCTCCCCATCTTCGTTTCGGATACACCCAAACGCGCCATCACAGGCGCTTCCGCTCTGGTCAAGGAACGGATCGCGTCGATGATTTTTTCACGTTCTTCCAAGCGCATCGCGCGTACTGCCTTATAACCAGCCGTTGCCGCGTCGATTGCGTCGTTCATATCCGCATACACACCGATATATTTTTTGCCGTTGTATTGAGAGCCGTCATAAGCGGCTTGTACCGCAGGAGTTTCTTTTTGCAAATTTTTAAGTACGGATGCTACCACTTCTTCAATTTGGGCTTCCGTCCAGTTCATAGCCATAATTCAAACTCCTTGTTCTATAATCTGATTTGTGTGCGCCGACTTATTTGCCGAGAGCCGCCAAAACTTTGCGGGTGATTTCCGCAACCATAGCGTCCTTGCTACCGCAGCAAGATTCTTCTTCGCCGTAGTCGATACCAGGGTGTCTGCCGGGAAGGTTCATTGCCTTTCTCAAATCCATCAACTTTTTAAGTTGGTCGTTGGAGATTTCGTGAACAGCGCCCAAGTCCATAGCGTGCTTGCAGATAACTGCGTTGAATTCTACTTCTTCCATAACGAAGAATGCCTTGTTCAAGTTGCAGCCAACCGTCAAAGCACCGTGGTTACGAAGCAAGAATGCGTCATGGTGTTGAAGGTACGGATCCAACGAATCAGGAATTTCCATCGTGGAAGGAGTACCGTAATCACAGGTAGGAACGTTACCGATGGTGAGTACTGCTTCGGGAAGAATGTATTGATCAAGGTCGATATCAGCAACCGTGAACGCCGTAGCAACGGGGGGGTGTGCGTGTACAACCGCCGTAACGTCAGGGCGCTTTTGATATACTCTCATGTGCATCTTGATTTCCGAAGAAGGATTGAGTTTACCTTCCAACTTCTTACCGTTTTCATCTACTTTGATGATCATATCAGGCGTCAAGGAACCCTTCGATACACCGGTAGGCGTGCAGTAATATTCGTGATCGTTGATCTTTACGGAGATATTACCGTCGTTTGCAGCCACGAAACCTTTGAGCCAAAGTTTATGACCGACTTCGCAAATTTCTTTCTTGATTTCAAAAGGGGATTTCATAGTTTTTTACTTCCTTTTAATATATTTTTTATTTTTATTTTACAAATTACTTTGTCAAGTTGAGTGTGTCGAGAGCAATCATATACTCTTCGTTGGTCGGGATTACGTAAGTTTTTACTTTCGCACCCTTTGCGCTGACGTCCGCATCTTCACCACGGGGGCAGGTTGCGTTGATTTCTTCGTCCATTTCGATACCCAAGTAGGACATTTCACGGCATACCCTTGCGCGCAAGTCGCGGTCGTTTTCACCGATGCCAGCCGTGAACACGAGTGCGTCCAAGCCGTTCATTTCCGCTACGTACGAACCGACAATTTTCTTGATGTGATGCACCAGGATTTGGAGCGCGAGTTGGGAACGATATTCCCCTTTGTCTGCCGCCGCACAAATGTCGCGGCAGTCACTCGAAACGCCCGATACGCCAAGCAAGCCCGATTTGGAGTTCAAAATCTTTTCCACTTCGTCTGCGGAGATGCCCTTCTTTCTCATAATGAAAGAAGGAACGGTAGGATCGAGCGCACCGCTGCGCGTACCCATAGGCACGCCGTCTTGGGGGGTAAAGCCCATCGACGTATCCACCGCTTTGCCATTCACCGTCGCCGTGATGGACGAGCCGTTGCCAAGGTGGCAAGTGATGATTTTCGCATCTTTCTTCCCAAGCATTTCCGCCGCTTTCGCCGCAACGTATCTATGCGACGTGCCGTGGAAACCATAACGACGAATTTTGTATTCTTCGTACAGTTCGTAAGGGATGGGATAGATGTATGCGTAATCTTCCATCGTTGCGTAGTAGGACGTATCGAACACCCCTACGTGTTTGACGGAAGGCATCACTTCCTTGCAAGCCTTGAAACCGCTGATTGCGGGGGGACCGTGCAAGGGGTTGAGTTCTACAATGCTTTCCAAATACTTGATTTCTTCATCGCCAAGCACCGCGGATTGTCTTAACTTTTCGCCGCCGTGCGCAAATCTGTGGCCAACCGCGCCGATTTCGTCAACGGATGCAATCACGCCAAGTTCTTTGTCTGTGAGCAACGACAACACGAGTTCAATCGCCGCTTTGTGGTCGGGGAAGTTTGCCGCCGCTTTGTGGTCGGGTTTCCCAGGGCACTTATGGGTGATTGCGCCGTCGATGCCGATTCTTTCGCACAGCCCTTTTGCCAGCACTTCCGTCTTGTCCATATCGAAGAGTTGATATTTCAAAGACGAACTGCCTGCGTTTACAACCAAAATTTTCATAACCACTCCTTAAACTCTCTTCGCGATCACTTCTGCTTCAAACTTTTCTACTTCGTCCCACCAGTCTTCTTTCAAGCCCTGACGCTTCAAGTATTCATCCCATACGTCTGCGAAGGGAAGGTATTTTACGCGTTCGTGCATATAGAAGACTTTGGTAAAGTTGCCTTCGTCTTGCAATTTCTTCATTTCTGCGTACGGTTGCAAGATCGCGGACAACAATGCTTTTTGCATCGAGCGAACACCCGTCACCCAAGCGCAAAGACGGTTGATGGATGCGTCGAAGTAGTCAAGCGCTACAATTACCTTATCGTCTGCGTCGTTGCGGATGATTTCTTTGGAAAGTTCTTTAAGTTCATCGTCCACTACGATTACGTGGTCGCTATCCCAACGAACGGGACGGGAAACGTGGAGTTGCACTTTATCATAGAACGCGAGCATGGAAGGAATCTTATCCGAAACAACTTCCGTGGGATGTTAGTGACCGGTGTCGAGCAAGCAGCAAATACCGCGCGTTGCAGCGTAGTTTTGATAGAATTCGTTGCTGCCTACCGTGTAGCTTTCTACGCCGATACCAAACACTTTGCTTTCTACTGCGGGGATAACCCATTCTTTATCATAGCCTTCCAACACTTCGTCCAAGGATTTCTTCAATCTAAGACGGGGGCCGAGTCTATCTGCGGGAATATCCTTACAGCCATCGGGTACCCAAAGGTTGATGCAGCAAGGGCTGCCCATTTCCTTACCGATTTGAGCCGCAATCTTCATACATGCTTTACCGTGGCGTACCCAGAAGCTGCGTACTTCTTCATCGGGGGAAGACAGCGACAAGCCGTCTTTCATCATGGGGTGCGAGAACCACGTGGAGTTGAAGTCAACGCCAGCCAAGCCGGTTTCTTTCGCCCATTTTACCCAGGGTTCGAAGTGCTTGTATTCGTATGCGTCTCTGTCTACCTTGCCCTTGTCTTCGCCAAGGAGCGCGTAGCAAGCGTGCACGTTGACGCGCTTTTTACCGGGCATCAATTTGAACGCCGTCGTCAAATCGGCAAACAGTTCTTCAGGGTTTCTTGCTCTGCCGGGATAGTTACCCGTCGTTTGAATACCGCCCGAAAGCGAATCGCTGCCGTCAAAACCGATTACGTCGTCGCCTTGCCAGCAGTGTACGCTGACGGAAAGTTTTGCCAAACTTTCCATTGCCGCTTCGGTGTCAATGCCGTATTGCGCATAGATTTTCTTTGCTTCTTCGTATCTGGATGCTTTTTCACTCGTTCTGTGAAGATATATTTTCATAATGTCTCTCCTTAATTGATTTCA
>JAZOLF010000114.1:0-2963 GCA_045652785.1 Candidatus Scatosoma sp.
AAGCGTATGAAGACTATACCGATAAAGCACCGCGCGACGTATTCTCGCAATACGTATGGGGTGCGCATTTGTACGACAATGGTATGACGCAAAGCGGCGACGTATTTACCTACGACGGCAAGGAATATGCGTCTATCGGTGCGGTGATGGAAAACCTGACTTGGCAACTTTCGCTTGATAAGTCGGTGGTCTATATCAAGGATATCGGCGACACCTATCAACTGAATGCAACGGTCAAGGGTGACGGGAAAGTTGCAGATTTCAACGGTATGCACGTCAACTGGACGTCTGCGGATAAGAATATTCTCAAAATCAACGACGATGGTACGATGACGGCGCTTGCAGAAGGCATAACGACGGTAACGGCAAGTTTCATGGGTCAAACCAAAACCTGCCAAGTTATCGTTTCCAAAATTAACTTTGAAAACGGCGTTGTGCCTACGTATCTGACGAAAGCAGACACGACGGAAAGCCTTTCTGTTGTAGAAGAAAACGCAACGAACAACGTATTGCAGATTAAGTCTACTTCGACGGGGAAGTCGCCAGCGATGATGATAACGCTTGACGTCTTGGCTGCGTTCTTTGAAAATAGCGACGTAGAATATATTGCATTTGAGGCGAAATCGGGCGCATCCACGTCGAACAACTTCCGTCGCCATTCGTGGCGTTCTGACAACGGCGGCGAATACGTAAACGTCACGTATGAACTTGACTACGCGCCGGGCGATACAGGTCCGGTTTTAGGTATCCGTTCCGACGCATACAAAACGTTCTTCTTCTCGAGAACGGACTACAACCACTGGATCACCGAAGGTGTTACGGTAGAACGCTTTATTGCTTCGGGCGGTATGGTAGCCGGCGACAGTATTTATATTGATAATATTAGACCGGCGACGAGCGTAGATTATACTTTGGCGCATTACAGCCTTGATAACGGCGGTGCACGTACGAACGGCGGTAATTTGCTTATGTATGCTCCTAATAATAGTTCCGCTTGGATGTGGGGGGTTATGAAGGGCAGCACAAACTTTGATGCATCTTCTTACGGTTATACGAGCGAAAACGTGACCGACGGCACGCGTGCATTCTGGTTTAAGACGTTTGCAAACGAGACGGCGACGATCAAATTCAACAGCGGTACGATGTACAACGGTGTTAACGCTACGGGCTACTATGCAGCAGATATTTACGTTCCTGCGGATTCCGACGCAACGTTCACTTATCAAAATACGAAATATCCTGGCGTGATGCCGAAGAAGGGCGCGTGGACGACGATTTACGTAAATAATTATTCACAGATTCTCAAAATTACCGATACCACGGGCAGCAAGTATTTAGTGGATAATTTCCGCTCGATTACGAAAGAAGAGTATGAGAGCGCTGCATACGGCTTTGAAGCGAACACGAGCGGTATTCGCTTGGACGGAAAGAACTATTTGTGGTATGCAGGCGCAGACCATACAGCCAATAGATATTCGATTGCATTCACAGGCTCTGTCACAAGTTGGGAATTCAGCGGTGAACAGGTGCAGGAAGGTAACTATGCGGTGAAGATTACGCAAACCGCTGACCAGCATGCAAACTTGCAGATACGCGCGGATAGTGAATTCTATGCGGCTATGAAGAACGGCTTTACGTTCTGGATTTATTCTAACGCGGATATCGCAGCGTCGCAAATTTGCAACTCCTACGACCAAACGATGAGTAGCAATATTTCCGTAAAAGCAAACGAATGGACGCAAATTTTCGTTACGGCTGACGACTTGAAGGAATTGTCGGGCGACGTAGCACAATCGATTCGTATCAAGGGCGCGTGGACGACGATCTATATCGACAGCATTCAACCTTTGCCTACGGCAAACACCGTCACGTTGGTAGATGGCAGCACGACGACTACGCAATCGGTTTATAAGGGCTACGATTACACGTTGCCTACGCCTGAGACCTACACGCGTGAATTCCTTGGCTGGTACGATGCAAACGGCAACAAGGTTGCAACCAGCGGCGTATGGACGGCGAGCGAAGACGTGACCTTGACGGCACGTTATACCGACGTGAAGGCAATCGACTTCGAAGATGGCATCGTTCCTTCCTACTTGACGAAGACGAGCCAAACGGCAAGCCTTTCCGTTGTGAAATTGAACGGCAACAAGGTATTGAAGATGGAAGGTTCGGGTACGAACCACGGTTTGAACGTTCCTTTGGGATTCTTGGAAGAATACTTCGCAGATCCGAACGTTCAATACGTTGCATTCGACGTGAAGTCCGAAACTACGCAGCACACCAACTTCCGTCGTTCGACCATTAGAACGACCGGTTCGATTGGTTCTTGGGGTCAAGAACCTTATGAAGCAGACGTACAAGCGAATAACGTACATATCATGGGTTATAGACCTGATGCGTTTAAGACCTTCTTCTTCACGAGAACGGACTACAATAACTGGGTAAGCAACAATAAGACGGTAGAAATGCTGATCTCCGCAGGCAACTTCGCATCGGGCGAAAACTTGTACGTAGACAACATCCGTCCTGCAACCCAAGCGGAATACAACAAGGCAAACTACGGCTTTGAAACGGGCGGCGTTCGTCTCGATGGGGCAAACTTGCTTATTTACTATGCAAACACCGGTTCGACTTGGCAATTTGCTATCACGTCGGATAGCGTAGATGGCCTTGCAAAACCTACGTTTAGCAACTACGGCTATACCAACGAAAACGTAACCGAAGGCAACCGTGCGCTTATGTTCACAAAGACGGCTGGTCAAGCAACTTTGCGTTTCAACAGCAAAGACGTTGCAAACTTCAAGGCGATTGCTAACGCGACGGGCTACTATGCGTTCGACTTGTACGTTGGCGAAGGTTCGGATGCGGTTATCACCTATCCTAACATCGCGAACTCTGCAATTCCTGGGCATACACCTAACGTTGGCGGTTGGATGACCATCTATTGCCAAAACGACACC
>JAZOLF010000115.1:0-9216 GCA_045652785.1 Candidatus Scatosoma sp.
CCTCAGCATCCTGAATACCCGAAATACCGCCAGCCGCTTTAACAAGCACTTTTTCGCCAACGTTGGCTCTCATCAATTTTACGTCTTCAAGCGTTGCGCCTGCCGAAGAGAAACCGGTGGACGTTTTAATGTAATCCGCGCCCGAGTCCGTAACGATTTTACACATACGAAGTTTTTCGTCTTCGGTTAAAAGGCAGGTTTCGATAATAACCTTCAAAATCTTATCGCCGCAAGCCGCCTTAATTTGACGGATTTCGTCGCAAATTTGCTCATCGCAACCCGCTTTAAGGAAACCGATGTTGATAACCATATCAATTTCATCCGCACCGCCAGCAATAGCGTCTTTCGTTTCAAACACTTTCACCGCCGTCGTGTTGTAGCCGTTGGGGAACCCGATTACGGTACAAATCGCAAGTTTGTCACCAACGTATTCCTTTGCAGGCTTTACGTAGCAAGGGGGAATACATACCGATGCAGTTTGATATTTCATACCATCGTCGCAAATTTTCTTGATTTGTTCCCAAGTAGCCGTTTGACCAAGCAACGTGTGATCACATTTGGATAATATGTTTTTTACGTCCATATTTTTTCTCCATAGCAATTTTTTCTTTATTATAACGGCTTTTCGGCAGTCTGTCAAGGTCGAAATGTAATTTTTTTTAGTTTTTGAATTTTTCTTTAAAAAAGGGCTTGCTTTTTGTCGAAAATCGTGATATGCTAAAATAGCACTATGGGGCGGTATAGTCTTTTTTCGTGCGCATTTGCACATACTTGTACGTGATGCGCCCCTTAATTTTAACAGCGCGGAAAGTGTTTTGTCTCCCCCTTTTCGTTTGATTTTGCAATACAAGGATGTTCGCTTATGGCCTTTTCGATACAAAAAGCAAATTTCTGGAAACGTTTTTCCGCTTGGCTTGTGGATACATTTTTGGTAATCCTGCTTGCTGTGGCTTGCTGTTTCCCTATTTTAGACCTTTTCAAATACGAAACCTGCGGCGATCAACTAATAGCAATTCAAGAGACCTATCGTCCACAATTTGAAGAAGAATACAATACCGATTTAACCATCAACGAAGAAAAATACAACGAACTCTCGGACGCGGATAAGAAACGCTATCAAGACGGGATGGCTGCCTTTGAACAGGCATTACTCTCAAACGATGAATACGTTAAATTGCGTGCTGAACGCGCGACGGCACTTTTTTCGACCGTAATAATTTCCGTATTCGTTGGCGTTTTGGTCGCCCACTTCTTCCTGCCCCTTTGCTTGAAGAATGGACAAACGCTCGGCAAAAAAACATTTGGAACGGCGGTAATCCGTACGAACGGCGTTAAAATTACGCCGATGCAATTATTCGTTCGTTCTATCGTCGGTTTGTTTACCATAGAAACTGCTGCACTCGCATTCTTATTGATTGTTTACCCTGTCGGAACGATTGCAGGCGGCTTATTACTCGTTTTACAAATCGGCGTAATGTTCAAAACCCCCACCAACTCTTCTATCCACGATTTGTTGGCGGATACCGCGGTGGTAGATTTCTCCAGCCAGCAAATCTTTGCCACCGAAGAAGACCGTTTGAGTTATCTTGCAAAAGACGCGGAAGAATCCGCAAATGCACCACAAACCTACTAACGGTCAATACTCACCACGAAAACTTTTTAATTGAAAAAAACAATAAAAAAATACACTTTGGATTCTTAGGAGACGAAATGAAAGTAGAACTGCAATATCTCACAAAAATCTTCCCCAGCCGCAACAAAAAGGTGGGCGGCGTAGAGGTTGCCGAAGACAACTTTACCTTTACCATTCCTGACGGCAAACTTGTTGGTTTGCTTGGCCCTTCCGGGTGCGGTAAAAGTACCACTCTTTACATGATTAGTGGTTTGCAAAAACCGTCCGCAGGTAAGATTTTCTTCGGCGAAGAAGACGTGACTGAACTTGCGCCCGAAAACCGTGGTATCGGCTTGGTGTTCCAAAACTACGCTTTGTACCCCCATATGACGGTGCTCCAAAACATCATGTTCCCTTTGCAAAACTTGAAAGGCGCTGACAAGATGGACAAGCAATCTATGTTGCAAAGAGCGCACGAAGTTGCAAAGTTGGTACAAATCGACGAATTGATGGACAGAAAACCCAGCGAACTTTCGGGCGGTCAACAACAACGTGTTGCTATTGCACGTGCGCTTGTTAAGATGCCCCGCGTGTTGCTTTTGGACGAACCTTTGTCCAACCTTGATGCTCGTCTTCGTTTGCAAACGCGTGAAGAAATCCGCAGAATCCAAAAAGAAACGAATATTACGACCGTATTCGTAACGCACGACCAAGAAGAAGCGATGAGCATCTCCGATATGATCGTTGTTATGAAACTCGGCGTTGTTCAACAAGTAGGTAAGCCCCAAGAAATCTACGACGATCCCACCAACTTGTTCGTTGCTAAGTTCTTGGGTACTCCCCCCATCAACGTATTCAACGGTCGCGTGGAAGGCGGCAAGTTGTATATCGGTGATGCGGCAGTTTTGGACGTTCCCGGCGTGGAAGACAAGGCTGTTTCCGTTGCTATCCGTCCCGAAGGTTTCATTTTGGACGACAACGGCGCGTTGGAATGCGAACTTTCCAACATCGAAGTTATGGGTCGCGACGTAAGCATCGTTTCCCGCCACGCAGAGATGCAAGTTGCTACCATCCGTTCGATTATCGATGCGGACAACAAGGTTGACCTTGCGGCAAAAACGGTACGTTTCTCTTTGAAACCCCACAAGACCTTTATCTTCGACGCTGAAACCGAAGAAAGAATCCGCTTTTAAGGGGGCTATCTCATGGTTGTATTAAATGCTTTGAAAACATTTTTCGTGGACTGGGTTTGGAAAACCTTCTGCGTGAAATGGATTTGGCAAACGTTCTTCGTTGCTTGGATTTACCAAGCATTTTGGAAGGACTTTGTCGTAAACAAACTCCACTTCGATAGATGGAAGGGTTGGGTGTATTTGTTGCCAGTAATTGTGCTCATTGCAGTTTTCACAATTTGGCCGATCATCAACACCGTCCGTATCGCATTCTTAGAAGGTTATAGCAACCTGGGTGCTATGAACGAAGAACAAAAAGAAACGTATGCGTTTGGTTTTGGCAACTTCGTGAACGTTATTAAGCACGACCCCGAATTCATGACCGCGCTTAAAAACACCTTGTTGTTGACGTTTATTACCGTACCCCTTTCAACGGCGATTGCTTTGTTGATTGCGGTATGCTTGAACTCCATCAAACCTTTGCAGAAGTTTTTACAAACAGTCTTCTTCTTGCCGTACGTCACCAACTCGATTGCAATCGGTATGGTATTCGCGGCAATGTTCGACGTTCGCGGTATCGGTCTTACGTCCAACGACCCTTGGATCCAATCCTATGGTCTAATGAACACCATTCTCGGTTGGTTTGGCGTTGCGCCGATTAACTGGATCAACGAAGGCTCCACCTATGGTGCAAACTTGATCGTAATGGTTATCTATATCGTTTGGAACGCATTGCCTTTCAAAATCCTCGTCCTTTTGGGTGGTTTGCAAGGCATCAACAAGCAATATTACGACGCGGCAAAGATTGACGGTGCATCTCGCTCCCGTATTTTCTTCCGTGTGACCATTCCTCTTCTTGCCCCGATGCTTGCCTACGTTATTATCACCGGCTTTATCGGCGGTTTCAAGGAATACAGCAGCGTTGTCGGTGTATTCGGCGACAAACTCATGGGGCCTCCCGCGAACCCTGGCGCAATGCAAACCATGGTTGGGCTTGTTTATAAGTCTTTGGGTAGCGACCAAACTGGTAAGGCCAGCGCAGCAGCACTCATTTTGTTCTGCATCATCTTCGTGGTGACTATGATCAACTTGCGTGTCAATAAGAAAAAGACTCGTCGTTAATAAGGGGGTACAAAATGGAAGAATTGAAAAATGAAACTGTTGAAGAAGTCACCCCTGTTTCCGCTGAAACAAGTACGGAAGAAACCAACGCTGCCAGCAATTTGGCGCAAGCGGTAATGCACGAGCGTGACATGCAAAAAGTAACCGCACAACAACGTATTGTAAAAATCTTGGTACAAATCGGGCTTTACGCATTCCTTGGCCTTATGGCATTGATTGTCGTCTTCCCCTTCTACTGGATGATTATCACATCCTTGAAAACGATGAGTGAATACAAGGAAATAACCCCCACCTTCTTCCCTCGTGAAATCTATTGGGATAACTATCCCAACGCTTTCGGCGACACGAAGATGGATCAGTTGTTCTTGCATACTGTTTACGTAGGCGTAATGTCCACGGCTCTTTCCTTGATCGTCACGGTGTTGGCAGCCTTCGCGTTCGCGCGCTTAGAATTTAAAGGAAGAACCACATTGTTCGCTTTCTTGCTCGCAACCATGATGATTCCTGGCGAATTGTTCACCATCACCAACTATATCACGGTCACCAGACTCGGTTGGACGAACACGTTCACCGCCTTGATTATTCCTTTCCTGGTCAGCGTATTCTATATCTATTTGTTAAAGCAAAACTTTGAACAGATACCGAACGAACTTTACTTGGCAGCGAAAATCGACGGCACGACCGACCTGAAATACCTTTGGAAAGTTATGATTCCTTTGGCTTTGCCCACCATTATTTCGATTACGATTTTGAAAATGATGGGTGCATGGAACTCGTATATGTGGCCGAAACTCGTTGCGAACGACGACGCACACAAACTGATCACCAATGGTTTGCGTGAAATGAACTTCGCCGAAGACGGTAACCAAGGTAGAACCGACTATCCCCGTCAGATGGCAGCTGTAACTATGGTATCCATTCCGCTCTTCTTGGTATTCGTATTCCTGCGTAAATACATTATGCGCGGCGTTTCCAGAAGCGGTATCAAAGGTTAATTTTACTAAAAATAATATCGTAAGGAGAAATGATATTTATGAATAAAATTGTAAAGAAAATTTTTGCAGCGGCATCCCTTTTGGTGATGTCCACCAGCGCGATTGCCTGCGGCTCTATCGGCGGCGGCGGCGACTATGTCGGCGAATTAGAACCTGGTTTCTGGGCTAATTTGGCGGCAACAACTGGCGGCAGCACCGGCAGCGGCGGCTTGGGTGGCGACAGCAGCACCGATTTTGTTGTAAACGGCAGCCAAACGGCAGCGGTTGCTTACGACGGTAGCGCAGTTACCATTAACTTCTACCATACGATGGGCGAAAAATTGAGAGAAGTTTTGAATCCTTGGATTGCAGAATTCAACAAAGTTTATCCGAACATCACTATCGTTCACGAATCGAAAGGCGGCTACGACGAACTCAGAGAATTGATCACCACGGAAATGCAAGGCGGTTCCGCTCCTCATATCGCATATTGTTATCCTGACCACGTTGCTATGTATAAGAAGGCTGGCGCTGTGGCAACTTTGGACGACTATATTTCTAGCACGGCTAACGTACCAATCAAAGTGTACAATGACGAAACCAAACAATATGATATAGACGGCGTTACCCAAATGGGCTTCACCCAAGCAGAATTGAATGAATTCGTTCGTGGTTATTTGGAAGAAGGCCGCGCATTTGGCGACGGTAAGATGTACACCCTTCCCTACTCGAAATCCACCGAAGTTTTGTACTACAATAAGACGTTCTTCGAAAAGAACGGCTTGCAAGTACCTACTACGTGGGACGAAATGGAAACGGTTTTGCAACAAATCAAAGCCATCGACCCTAACTGCGTTCCCCTTGGCTACGACAGCGAATCCAACTGGTTCATCACGATGTGCGAACAACTTGGTACGCCTTACACTTCCGCAAAGAAGGGTGAATTCTTCCTGTTCAACGTAGAAGAAAACCGTACTTTCATCGAAAGATTGAGAAAGTGGTATCAACTTCGTTTGGTGACGACGGAAGAATTGTATGGTTCCTACACGTCTGACTTGTTCACGCAAACCGATCCTAACGAATTGAAATCCTATATGTGTATCGGTTCTTCCGCAGGTGCTTCCTATCAATGCCCTGACGTTTATGTAAACGAAGACAACCAAAAGGTTTATCCTTTTGAAGTAGGCGTAGCGATGCCTCCTCAAATCAGCGAAGAATTCCCTAAGGTTATTTCGCAAGGTCCTTCCCTTTGCATGTTCAAAAAGCAAAACAAGCAAGAAATGGCTGCAACGTGGTTGTTCATGAAGTTCCTTACCACCAGCATGGGCTTACAAGCAAACTTCTCGACGGAATCCGGTTACGCTCCCGTTATCAAGAACCTTGACGCGAAGTACCCTAAATATGCGGCGAAGTTGGCAGCTGCTGACGGTAATGCAAACCTTGCTGCAAGCTGTATCAAACAATGTTTGTCGCAAGAAAATGCAATGTTCGTTTCCCCTGCATTCGTAGGTTCGTCCGGCGCACGTGACCAAGTAGGTATCTTGTTGCAAACGTGTATTGCTAAGACTTTGGAAGACGGCCAAACCGCTAGTGATCTTATTAAAACTCAATTCGAACAAAGCGTTAACAAGTTGCACTCTGAATACGAATTGAACTGATTCCCCTATTAGGTATTACTTTATGAAAAAAAATATCTTATCCGTATTATTGACCGCTTTTTGCGCGTTCGGTATTTTCGCAGGCATCGTGGGTACTACTTCTAATGAAGTAGCCCACGCCGTTGCGGAAACGCCCGAATCGGATACCCCTGAGTTCATCGACTACGCAGGACAAGCGGTTTTAGATTTAGATTCGAATAGCCCGAAGGTAGAAGTTACGCTGAAAAGCTGTATCGATGGTGACACCACGCACTTTGATGCAACGGACTTCCCCAACGGTGTTTTGAAGGCAAGATATGCGGCTGTAAACACCCCCGAATCGACTGGTAAAATCGAAGAATGGGGTAAAAAGGCATCTCGCTACACCAAACAACGTTTGGAAACTGCTACTTCTATTATCGTTGAGTCGGACACCGATGAATGGAAAACCGACTCTACGGGCGATAGATACTTGTCTTGGGTTTGGTATAAAGCACCTGGTGAAACGGTTTACCGCAACTTGAACCTGGAACTTTTGCAAGAAGGTCTTGGCCGCGGTACCAGCGCAATCACCAGCCGCTACGGCTCGCTTGCAATGCAAGCAATCGCGCAAGCAGACGCTTTTAACTTGCATGTATATTCCACCCAAAAGGACCCCGATTTCTTCTATGGTAATTCCCTGGAAATCGACTTGAAAGAACTTCGGTTGAACATTGCGTACTACGAAGGCAAGCGTGTTGCATTTGAAGGCGTAGTTGCACACTATGAAAGCCAAGGTGTTTACGTAGAAAATTACGACCAAGAAACCGAAATGTATTACGGCGTATACGTTTACTACGGATTCTTCCTGGATGACTACGCAGAGAGTACCGTTTTGGCTATCGGCAATAAAGTACGTATCTCTGGCGTTGTTGGTGAATTCCAAGGCTCATATCAAGTATCCGACTTGACGTATAACGATTTCATCCCCTCGGCGGACGATATTCAACTTCTTGAAACAGGACACAGCGCCTCCAACGTTGAATGGAGCGGTGCAAAGTTCAACTCCTCCGTTTCCGTCACCGCGGATTTCACCACGGAAGATGATGAAGGCAACGTAACCACGACGACCGCAACGAAGACCATCCGTTATGCAGAGTTGGGGTTGAACTCTTCTCTCTCCATGAAAGGATTGCAGGTTATTAACGCTTACACCACCGATAACGGCGGCAACAACGACGGCGCAATGACGCTTACCTGCAAAACCACGGACAACAAAACCGTGAAAGTTCGTACGGTTGTTTTGAGGAACCACACTACGGGTCAAATCGCAACCCAAGATATGTTGGTTGGTAAAACGATTGATATCGTTGGCGTTATTGATTGCTTCAACGGCGATTACCAAATCAAAGTTCTTTCTGTTGGTGCAATCAAGGTGGACGGCGGGCCTTTGTTCCCTCCCGCTGAACCTACGCCCCCTGCAACTTCCACCCCCGCTGAATCCAGCGACAAAGGCGGTTGTGGCAGCGTTGTTGCAATTTCGGCACTTTTGCCCGTAATGGCAGCGGCTTTCGCGCTTATCAAAAAACGCGAAAACTAAGTTTTTGCCGCATTTTGCGGCGCAATGAAAGAAAAACAAATTAAAAAAAATTATATAAAGGAGAAAAACCCCCATGAAAAAACTTTTCCCTGGCATTCTTGCCTTGCTGATGGCTTTCGGTATGATGGTTGGCTGTGGTGAAAAACCCGATAGTTCTTCCTCCCCTGCTGATTCCACGCCCCCTGCATCTACGCCTGGCGACAGCACTCCCGGTGATAGCACCCCCGACGACAGCACTCCTGACGAAGAAGATCCCTTGTTCGCCTTGAACTCTGTCAAAGAAGTTATCAACGGCAGTATGATCAAAAAGAACGTAGAAATGCGTAAGGACTACACGGTTGCAAACCAGTGGTATTCCTGGCATGCAGATGAAACGTTCGAAATCACCTGGACGGTTACCGATGCAGAAGGTAATGCCACCACCAACGTTACCATCGAAGCTGGTGAAGGTGAATATGATACCGTTAAGGTAAACACCGATTTGAGCGAAGACTTCACCTACATTTTAACGGCTACGATCAGCGACAGCCAAGGTCAATCCGTTCAACTTTCCTTCACCCGTAAGGTATTGAAGGCAGGTGAATATTTGCCCGTTGCTATCACTGAAAAACCTGCTGAAAACACTGCTTATAAACTCTATGTTTACCAAAGCACGAATGCGAAGGATTGCTACTTCACGGGTAACATGGACGGCTTCTACTTCGAAACCACCGAAGATGAAAGCGCGGCTGTTGAATTGTTTGTTGAATATATCGCAGGCGGCGACAGATTCAACGTTTACTTCACGGATGCATCCAACGCTAAACAATACATCGGCGTTAAACTCAGCGATGACGGTGCACACGACAACATCGTATTTGCCCCCACTCCTTCGTCTTCCTTCGTATGGGATGAAGACCTTCAAACCATCACGACGCACCTTGACGTGAACAAGAATGGCGAAGCTGCTGACTACTACCTCGGCAACTACAGCACGCACATGACGTTCAGCGCATCTATGCTTTCCTATGCAGGCGGCGCAGGCAACAACGTAGGGGGCTTGGTTTCGATGGGACATAAGGATGATATCAAAGTTCCCGATGCAGATAAGGATGCAACAGTTAAAGTCGTATCGGAGCCA
>JAZOLF010000116.1:0-3139 GCA_045652785.1 Candidatus Scatosoma sp.
AGGTATGGGTAAAATTACGCTTTCGAAATAAGAAAGGATAGAAGGAGGCGGGTGGCGAAAACCGCCCGTGGTTATTTTACAAAAAATATGCAAAGACCGTGCTTTTTTATCCTGCGTTTGCTATAATAAAAGACAGAAGACAAAAGGAGGGCAAATATGTTTTGTATCGGTTTTGACATCGGCGGAACGAAATGCGCCGTTTCCGTAGGAAAGGTAGAAGACGGAAAAATTGAATTGCTTGGGAGATGCGAAGTCCCCACCAGCGACAGCGCGAAAGAAACGTTGGAGCGGCTTGCTCCTGCGGTGGAAAAGTTCCGCGACGAATATTCCGTGCAAAAGGCGGGCGTTTCCTGTGGCGGGCCACTCAACAGTGTGACGGGCGTAATCGGCAACCCGCCGAACTTGGCGGCGGGCTGGTATGATTTCCCGATCGTCGATTACATAAGAAATCGGTTTGGCTTAATTGCGAAACTCGAAAACGACGCGAACGCTTGCGCGGTTGCGGAATGGAAGTTTGGTGCAGGCAAAGGCGCGAAGAATATGGTTTTTCTCACCTTTGGTACGGGGCTTGGCGCGGGCTTGATTTTGGATGGGAAATTGTATAGCGGCACGAACGGTAACGCAGGCGAAGTGGGGCATATCCGCCTTGCAAACCACGGACCGATCGGCTATGGCAAGAAAGGTGCGTTTGAAGGCTTTTGCAGCGGCGGCGGTATCGCGCGGTTGGCAAAAGATATGGGGCGAAAATTGCCTGCTGTTCCGCAGTTTGTTCAAGATGCGGGCGGCTGGGAGTTCTTGACCACCAAAGCGATTAGCAAGGCGGCGTTTGCAGGCGATCCCTTTGCGAAAAAAGTCTTTGCAAAAAGCGGGAAGATGCTTGGTAAGGGGTTGTCAATCATCATTGACTTTTTCAACCCCGAACGCATTGTGCTCGGCGGCGTGTTCATGCGCGCGCACGAGTTGCTTACCCCTGCGATGAAAAAAGAAATCAACAAGGAAGCGTTGTTGGCGTCCGCGCAGGTATGTGAAATTGTGCCTGCTGCGTTGTCGGAAAATGTGGGGGACATCGCTGCGTTATCGTTGGCGTAATCCCGAAAAAAAGGAGAAAAATTATGAAAGAATCTACCAGAGATATTTTGCTCGAATTTGCAAAGGATAACCCCAAACTTGCGGGCTTGGCTACGGACATGGTTATCACTTTTGCCCGTTTGCAGGAAACTTTCGCAAGCGGCGGTACACTCTACATTTGCGGGAATGGCGGCTCTTGTTCGGATGCGGAACATATTGCGGGTGAACTACTCAAAAGTTTTAAAAAGCCGCGTATGGTCGCTACTGAAACGATGAACGGTTTGATGATGCAAGGGGTGGATGCAACCACCGTTTTGGAAGGGATTGAAGGCGGCTTGCCCGTTGTTCCCCTTACCGCTTTCCCTGCGTTTGCAACCGCTTACGCGAACGATTGCGACGGAGAATATACTTTCGCACAACTTTGCAACGTGCTGATGAAAGAAGGGGATGCGCTGCTAACCATATCGACGTCAGGCAACTCCAAAAACTGCGTGCATGCGGCAAGAGTGGCAAAAGCCAAAGGGGGCAAGGTGCTCTTTTTTGGCGGCGGCAATGGCGGCGTACTGAAAGAACTTGCGGATGCGTCGATTATCGCGCCCGAAACGCAAACGTACAAGGTGCAGGAATGTCACTTGCCTATCTATCATTGTCTTTGTGCGATGTTGGAAGAAGAATTTTTCTAATCGGAAAAGGGTATGGAAAAGAGTAGGTTGGGCTTGACCAACAACCAACTAAAAATTATCGCGATGGTGAGTATGCTCATCGACCACTTGGGGGTAGGGTTATTCCCTGATGCTATGTGGATGCGGATTGTGGGCAGACTGGCGTTGCCTATTTTTGCGTACATGATTGCGGAAGGCTGTCGATACACGAGAAACCGCCCGAAACATTTGGTGCTCATTGCGGCGCTGGCGGTAGGTTGCCAACTGGTGTACTGGCTCACGATGGAGTCGCTCTACCAAAGTATTCTGGTGACGTTCACACTATCGATTATCGTGATCTATTCGGTGGACGGGCTACTCGATCACAAGAGTGTTTGGCGGGTACTTGCATCGTTGCTTGGGATAGCGATTGTTGTGTTGTTGGCGATGGTATTACCACAAAAACTTGCCGTGCAGGGCTATGAAATTGACTATGGCATTTGGGGAGTATTGATGCCTGTCGTGGTCTATTACGCAAAGTGGAAACTTGTAAAGCTGGTTGCCCTTGCGGGGATGATTGTGATTACGGTATTCACGCTGGGTGCTGTTCAATGGTATGCGCTGATTGCGTTGCCTTTGCTTTTTATGTACAACGGCACGCGTGGAAAATGGAAACTAAAATATATGTTCTATATTTTCTATCCAACGCATTTGGTTTTAATTTATGGTTTGCAACTTTTACAAGCAAGCGGAAGATTATAAAAAAGACGGGGAAATCCCCGTCTTTTTCTGTTAATATGCAAATCTGAAAAAATAAAAAACACGACAGCAAAAATGCCATCGTGCCTTTTGGCGCAGAAGACGAGATTCGAACTCGTGCTACGGTTTCCCATACTACTCCCTTAGCAGGGGAGCCCCTTGAGCCTCTTGGGTACTTCTGCAAGACGCTTGTTGCTCATTCAAACGCTCTAATACTATATCACATTTTTTTTGTGTTGTCAAAGATTTTTACCCGAAAAATAGGAAAAATGTTTACTTTTTTCTTTTTCTGCAAAAAAAGAGTTGTTGCACTCTTGCGAAATTAAGAAAAATGTGCTACAATAGTAAAAGAAAACCTGCTTTTTCAATATATTATAGAAAAGGAACAAATATGAATATTTGGCACGACATTGACAAGGCCCGTATTACCAGTAAATCTTTTGAAGCCTTGATTGAAATTCCCAAAGGCTGTAAGGCGAAATATGAACTCGATAAAGAAACGGGGCTTTTGAAACTCGATCGCGTTTTATATACGTCCACGGTATATCCTTCCAACTACGGTTTTATTCCCCGCACGCTTGCGGATGATGGCGACCCTTTGGACGTTTTGGTGCTTTGCGGTGAAACCATCTAAAGTCGGAGGCCAAGCGGTCTTAGGAAGACAAGGTAGA
>JAZOLF010000117.1:0-1673 GCA_045652785.1 Candidatus Scatosoma sp.
TTTTGTTCTGTCAAGGGGTGTTTTTATTTTTTTCTAAATTCAAAAAAAGAGTTCCATCCAATTTTTTTTGCTAAAACTGTCTTTTTTTAATTTGATGGGGGCAGGTATGCGTTGAAATTAAAAAAGACGGCTTTTTACCGTCTTTTATGGGAAAGTTTTCCTATGTAAATTATCGTTCGTCTATCATGATACGGATAATTTCTTTGTCCGTCTCCCGCATCCCTTCCTGTGCCAACCGCGAGACACTGGCGATTGTTTGCTCGACGCCATTCTTAACAATCCCGTCCCCCGCATAAAATTGATTGCCCTGCTTGTACATTTGCAAGCCTAAAAAGCCACTTTCTACCGCAAGCGCAATTTTCGCCGCGCAACTCGCCTTTGCTCCATCGCAAATCACCCCAGAATCCATCGCCAAAGCATTCACCAAAGTATGTGCAATTTCCTTAAATCCACCGCCTTGCAGATACGCAATACCGCAGCCTGCGCCCGCACCTGCGGATACCACGCCGCAATACGCCGACAAAGTGCCTATGCCTGCTTTTAAATGAATAGTAATCAGGTTAGACACACATAACGCGCGATATAAGAGTTGTTGTGAAAGGTTATATTCTCGAGCATAAACGATTACAGGAATCGATGCGGTCATCCCTTGATTGCCACTCCCAGAATTGATGATAACGGGCATTTCGCAGCCGTTCATACGGGCATCGCTACCCGCAGCCGCATACGCTTTCGCCTTGCCCACAATATCGCTGGGATAAGATTGCAAATAAACCTTACCGATATTCGCGCCATAAGCGTTCTTTAAGCCTTCTTCGGCGATTGCCATATTAAACTCGATTTGCCGATCCAGCGTCGCTTTAACGTCGTCTATACAAACGGTATTCGCAAATTCCACAATGTCTTCTACCGTCAGGAAACTTCTATCTGCTTTTTTGATCTTCGTCACCGTCTTGTTTTCGTATAAAACTTGGTCGTCTAACTTTTTCAGCACAACGTTCGTGTGGGAATCCAAAATGCGTACTACTGCCGAATGGCTTTCCGAATAAAGCGTGACCAGGATCTCGAAAACGATTTCGTTTTCAGAGCGTTTTAGTTCGATCGGACAAGCTTCCTTAAACGCCTGAATTTTCGGCAAATCTTCATCTTTAACAAAGGACAGGACTTCCAGCTCAACGTGCGGTCTGCCAACGGAAATGCCTGCAGCCAGCGCCGATTCAATGCCACGAAGGCCACCCGTATGGGGAACGATAACACTCTTCACGTTCTTGATAATATTGCCGCTGACTTCGATTACGGCACGCTGAACGTTTTCGCCCGTTCGCTTTAATAAATCGGCGCACAAAGCCCCTGCATAAGCGATCGCAACGGGCTCGGTACAACCCATCGCAGGGATGAGTTCTTCTTGCAAAATTTGTATGTATTTTTGATAGGTTTCTTTCGTAAGCATAGATTATGATGTACCTTTTTTAACTTCCCTTTTATTGTATCATTCCTTTTGGAAAAAAGCAAGCGTTTGGGCAAGAAACGCAAAGAAAAAAACCGAATGCATAAAGCACTCGGTTTAATTGAAAAGCGGCAATTACCTATCCTCCCAGGGGTTAACCCCAAGTACTTTCGGCGTTAAAGAGCTTAACTTCTGTGTTCGGAATGGGAACAGGTGGATCCTCTTT
>JAZOLF010000118.1:0-13368 GCA_045652785.1 Candidatus Scatosoma sp.
TTCTTCTTGGACGCTACCTTAGATGCGTGTTCGCTCATCATACGCATAACGATCAAGGTCGTACCTTCTTTGGGTACGGATACTGCGCCGTATGCAACTTTTGTACCCGCTTCCAAAGCCTTTACAAAAGTCTTTACGTCCACACCGTCGGTGCAGGAGCGGAGTACCGAACAAATCCCACGAAGGATTTGGGAAAGGATAACGCCGGAGTTCCCGCGCGCGCCTTTCAAGGCGCCTTTGGAAACGCTGTCGCAAACTTCGGTGAAAGAACTCGACGTGCAAGCGGTGAGTTCACGTACACACGATTGCATCGTCAAGGACATATTCGTACCCGTATCGCCATCGGGAACGGGAAATACGTTCAAAGCATCTACTTTTGCGCGGTTGATTTCAAGCATCTTCGCGCCAGTATATATCATCTTTCTCAGCTCTGTGCTGTTTATCGTTTTATGCATATTAAAATTGTTTGCTCCTTATTTTTTATGGGGCACAAAAAATTGCAAGGCGTTTTCAACCCTGCTACGAAAAATTACAGTTTTACCCCGATTACGTTCACGTTGACGGTGTTTACAATCATCCCCGTGAAACGCTCCACCTTATACTTGACGGCTTCCTTTAAGGATTCCGCCACCGCGTTAATCGACACGCCGTATTTTACGATTACGTAAACGTCCACGTAAATACGGTTGCCTGCTGTTGTCACTTTAATTCCCTTACCGCCCGTATCTTTTTTCAAAAGTTCGGCAAGGCTGTCGGTGAAACGGCGCGATACCATTTCGACGATACCGTAACATTCCATTGCGGTATGCGATGCGACCTTTGCGATTGCAAGATCGGATATAGATATTTTGCCGTATGCGTTACTGGTGTTTACAGACATAGTATTTTTCTCCAACTTCTTTCCTATTTTACACTATTTACGGCTGTTTGGCAAGTACTTTTCTAAAATTTGCGAAGATTTTTTATTTTTTTTATTTTTCTTGCTATAAAATTGATTGCTTTTTGTTTTGAAAAATGCTATATTATTAATGCTTGTAATGCGCCTATACGTACGTGGGCGCGTCAATAATAACAATAACGCAAGAAAATTTATCTCAAAATTCGGAGGTGTTAATATGTCCAGAGTATGTAATATTTGCGGTAAGGGCCAAACGAGCGGTAACAACGTAAGCCACTCCAACCGTAAGACGAGAAGAACCTTTAAGGCAAACGTTCAAAAGGTATCCTACGTTGAAAATGGTAAGGAAACGACCGGTTACGTATGCACGAGATGTCTTAAAAAGGCTGACAGAGCATAAGTTTACACCACAATTTGAACCAGAAAAAAAAGGCTGTGCCCAAATGGGTACAGCCGTTTTTTCGTATAAAATCCTTTTTAAGAAAGTTTTCCACCGTTGGAATATATCCATAATGAAGTGGATAATATGTATCCAAATAAATAGGATGTTTGCTCCCTTTGGGACGATCAACTATTACCGTTACTGCCCTATCATTCTTTTAATTTTGCGATCATTGCTGCGCGGTCGGGGGCTTTGAATACAGCGCTGCCCGCTACGATTACGTCCGCGCCCGCAGCCTTTACTTCCGCTACGTTTTCCGCCGTGATACCGCCGTCGATTTCCAGCAAGATATCCTTGCCGCAAGCGTCGATAATCGCCCGAATTTCGCGCAATTTATCGAGCGCAGACGGAATAAACTTCTGCCCGCCAAAGCCAGGGAACACGCTCATAACCAGCACCATATCGCACAGGGGAATGACGTCCTTAATCTTCTCCACAGGGGTATCAGGATTGATAACCGCGCCGCACTTTACCCCTGTCGATTTGATGAGCAAAAGCACTTCCTTTAAGTTGTCTTGACAGGCTTCGTAATGCACGGTGATATAATCCGCACCCGCCTTTGCAAAGCGCTCCACGTACTTTTCTGGATGCACGATCATCAAATGCGCGTCAATCGGTAAAGTGGTATGGGGGCGAATGTCTTCCAACATTTTGAGCCCAAAGGTAATGTTGTTTACAAACACCCCATCCATTACGTCGTAATGGATGACATCCGCGCCGCACGCTTGCATACTTTCTACTTCTTCCCCCATTTTTGCAAAGTTTGCCGATAAAATACTCGGGGCAATCCATACTTTTTTCATAGGTTTTTACTCCATTATTCTTGCGCGTCGCCGCAAGTTTTTTCTTTTTTGAAAACGTGGTTTTTTAAGATAGACGATACGTTCGCCACCATCTCAAAGCAATAGGAAATCAGGGCAAACAACGGCGCTTGCGACCAAGCGTTATACACAATGGACAGCCCCGTAGGAATGGGGGATAAAAACCGCACCGTTTTGACGGAACGAACTCGGAACAAAAAGGCATAGCAAAAGAGCGCCAGCAGGTACAAAAAATCCGCAGGATGGGCATTTTTTAAGATACACAAATTCACCACGCAGTACGCCGCCAGCGACGCCGCAGAAAACCCGATCGCCCACCAAATACTCGCCTGTTTGCCCGCTTGTTCGTACAAATAATAGACCAAGCAACGAATAAGACCGATCGCCAGCCCCACCATCGCAAACAGTTTCCCGTCGCACAAATAGGACGCCATCAAAAAGACAATGCCCAGCCCTTGCAGCATCAAAAATCCGCTTTTTTTTAAGAAATAACTGGCGGCAATCAGCGCCATAGCGATAAAACTAAATAAGAGCGCCCATTGTTCTAAACTCATTTGCTTTCATTCTCCATATATTGCGCCCGAAGTTGCCCGCACGCACCCCCTATGTCCACACCGATTTGGCGGCGGAGTGTTGCGGAAAGCCCGCCCTTTTCCAACATTCCCAAAAACCGATACGCCGCTTTGTCCGACGTCGCTTTTAAAGTACGTTCTTTCACTTCGTTTAAGCGAATTAAATTCACGTGGCAAGGCAAGCCTTTCAGCAGGTCAATCAGCGCTTTTGCGTGCTCTTCGTCGCAATTTTCCCCGTCGATGAGTGTGTACTCAAAATAGTACCGACGACCCGTTTTTTGGAAAGTATATTTGCACGCCTTTAAGATGTCCGCAATCTTATACGCTTTCGCAACAGGCATCACACGGGCGCGCGTTTCATCGTCGGTAGCGTGCAGGGAAACGGTCAAATTTAAGGGGATTCCTTCATCCGCCAACGCGTACATTTTGGGTACAATTCCGCAGGTGGAAAGGGAAATATTCCGCGCGCTGATTTGCACACCGCCTTCGGCGGTGGCATTTCGCAAAAAGCGCAACACTTCGTCGTAGTTGTCAAGCGGCTCACCGCTGCCCATAAGCACGACGTTGGTGACAGCGCGGGCTTGCGCACCCTGCCCTACCTTGATATCGTCCTTGTGTAAAGCGTTGATAAGCAGGATTTGGGAAAGGATTTCCCCTGCCGTCAAGTTGCGGATTAAACCGTTCAAAGTGGATGCGCAAAACTTACAACCCATGCGGCAACCGACCTGCGTGGATACGCATTGTGTATAGCCGTATTTGTACTTCATTAACACCCCTTCTACCAAGTGTCCGTCCGCGAACTCAAACAGGTACTTTTCCGTGCCGTCCGATGAACGGAACGTTTCTTTTACCCGAATGGTTTGATCTTCGTATTCTTGCAACAGCGTTTCTTTGAACGCTTTGGAAAGGGATGTGATCCCGCTGATCGTTTTGCCCTGCATCAAGCCTTCGTACAGTTGCTTTGCGCGGAATTTTTTTTCGCCCAACGAAAGGACTTTTTCTTCCAGTTCGGCGTAGGATAAATCTTGTATTATCTTTTTCATAAACTCTTTTCCATTCGGCAAATATAGAAACCTGCACCATGCGCGGTGTCAGGCAAAAACTGCAACCCGTATTTCTTCTTGTCGTGGGGGAGTTTGCTGTCGATTTCAACAACCGTAAAATCTTCATGCGTTTTTAAAAATGCCCCAACGATGGCATCGTTCTCTTTTTCAAAGAGTGAGCAGGTCGAATAATACAGCGCGCCACCTTTTTTGACGTACTTACTGCAAGTATCCAAAATCGCTATTTGCGCCTTTTTCAAGGACGCAAAATCCTGCTCCGTGCGGAAAAGTTTGATGTCGGGGTTTTCGCTCACCGTACCGAACCCCGAACAGGGAACGTCGCATAAAACGCCGTCGAATTGTTCTTCGTATGCAGGGTCGAACACCGAACTATCCTTTTGCACCGCCGTCACGTTTTCCCTGCCCATACGGGCTTTATAACTTTCGATGAGCGCTACCCTGTGGGGATGGAGTTCAAAGGAAGTCACGTTGCTGCATTTCTCGCTGAGTAACACCGATTTTCCGCCAGGCGCGGCGCACGCGTCCAGCAAACTTTCACAAGGGGAAACGACGTTGCAAATGGCGATACTCCCCACCGATTGAAAGGTGTACTTCCCTTCGTCAAAGCCGTCGTCACGGACAAAATGTTCAAAGAGATAATTACCCGCAAACGGAGTTTCCGTGTGCGGTTTTTTTGCGTATTGTTCAGGCAAATTGCCGTCCGCGAAGCGGACGGATACCCCGCCGCTTACCGCCGCCGCAATCGCTTTCGCGCGGTTGCCGTATTCCTGTTTTAACCACTTGTAAGCGTATGCAGGATAGGACAAGGAAATACTTTCGCCGTCCTTTTCCTTTTGCAAAGCGCCATCCACCGCAGCCTTGTCGAAACGGCGCAAAAACGCGTTGACAAAGCCCGCAACGCCCCCCTTTCCCAACTTTTTGCAAAGGTCAACGGCGCAGTTGGTCACCATATATTTTTGCTTGTCCATAAACAGCAACATATACAGCGAAATTTTCAACAAAATCCGCACCGCAAGTTTGGGGGATTTGGGCGCGTAGAACTTGATTGCATAATCCAACCACAAGTTGTTTTCCAGCACTCCATAAACAATTTTCACCGTACGACCGCGGTTCAACTCTTCGATATACGTATCGGCGATCGCCTGTTTCAAATGCGCCCCGTCCGAATAGATTTTCGTCAGGATTTGAAAGGGATCGTACAAAGGATTGCTCAGCATTTCAACACCTGCCCGCTACGGATTTTCTTGCCGTTTAAGAAATCACTACCCGACATTCTCTTCCCGCCTGCCGCTTGGATTTCCAGGAGTTTTACTACCCCGTCCGCACAACGAACAATCAAGCCTTTTTTGGGAATGTCGCATACCACTTCCCCGCAAACAGCGCTTTCGTATTCGGGGAGCATCTGGGCGATTTCCGCGCGATAGACGTTCAAATTCCCGCCGTCAGAAGCGGTATAAGCCACAGGCGCAGGGTTCGCCGCGCGCACCAAATTGACAATTTCCTGCCCAGACTTTGCAAAGTCAATACGGGTGTTTTCCTTGCTGATTTTGCGATAAACACACACGCCGTCTTCCCCTTGCGCCGTCAAAGTATATGTGCCGCCATCCAACATTTTAAGCGCCTTGACGATCAAGGGCGCGGAGAGCAAAGACAAGCGGTCGGACAACTCGCCATACGTTTCCGTTGGCAAAACGTCCGTCTTTTCGACGCACAAAACGTCCCCGCAATCGAGCCCCAGTTCGGTCTTCATAATCGATACGCCCGTTTCCGTTTCGCCGTTCAAAATAGCGCTTTGGATGGGGGATGCGCCGCGATACATCGGCAACAACCCCGCGTGGATATTCCACACCCCCATCGGGAATGCGTCCAAAACGTCCTGCGTCAGGATTTGCCCGTACGCGCACGTCACCAACAAATCGCCGCCCAGCGCTTTTACAGCATCTACTTCGTCACGGATTTTCTTGGGTTGCAGCACGGGCAACCCGAGTTCCAAAGCCTTCGTCTTGACGGGCGGTGGTGTCAAAATCCCCTTTCTGCCCTGCGGTTTATCTTCTTGCGTAATCACGCCGACAACGCAAAACCCGCTTGCGACAATTTCCACAAGCGGTTGCACAGCAAAATCGGGCGTTCCTGCAAATACGATTTTCATAACAATTCTCTCTTATTTTTCTTCTTCCATGTGTACGGCTCTGTCGATATACAGCACGCCGTCCAAATGATCGAGTTCATGGCATACCGCGCGGGCAAAGAAGTCCTTTGCCTGCAAAGTTTTACGCACGCCGTTCCGATCCTGATAGGAAATTTTTACTTTGGACGGGCGAGTGACAACACCGCTCTTTCCGCGCACGGAAAGACAGCCTTCCCAGCCCTGCTGTTCCCCTTTTTGGGCGTGCATCACAGGGTTGATAAACTCAAAGTACCCTTCTTCCACGTCCACAACGACCATCCGCATCGAAAGCCCGATTTGCGGCGCGGCAAGCCCTGCGCCGTTTTCCGCTTTCACGGTGTCTTTCATATCGTCCAAGATCGCCCAAAGTTTTTCATCAAACTCGGTGATCGGTTCGCTCTTTTTACGAAGTACGGGATCTCCTACTTGTACTACTTTTCTAACTGCCATATTCTTTACTCCTTCCAGCGTTTGCTGGACTTCATTAACTTAAATTCGACGGATTTTCTTCCACGGAAATGAGTGCGTCACGGCTGCGCGCATCCAAACAAATATCGTAGATTTGCGGCAACAGCACCCCGTCCGTCAAGCGCATCAACACCTGATAACGGTGTTTATTTTCAATGCGTTTGATCGGCGCTGCCATCTTGTTGAAAAACAGGAACTTGTCCTGGTGTTGTTTATATAGATCTTCCAGCGCAAAATACACCGTCTTCAAAACGCCGAGTGTCTTTTGATTGTCTTCGCCCGAAACAAGGACACGCACGATTTTGGAAAACGGGGGGAAGAGTGCCGCTTGCCGCAGGGAAACTTCCATCTTGTAAAAACCTTCGTAATCATACCGACAAGCAAAGCGTAAAACATCGTTATCAGGGGAGAAGGTTTGCAATACTACGTGCCCCTTTTCTTCCGCGCGTCCACTTCTGCCTGCCACCTGCGTAATGAGTTGGAAGGTACGCTCTGCGCTGCGATAATCGTTGAAATGCAGGCTCATATCCGCATCCAAAATCCCTACCAGCGTGACCGCAGGAAAATCATGCCCTTTGGCAATCATCTGCGTACCGACGAGAATATCCGCTTTCTTTTCCCCAAACTCTTTTAAAATTTTGTAATGCCCTTCCTTGCCGCTGGTGGTGTCGTTATCCATCCGCAAAATGCGCGCGGACGGATACAAGCGTTTCAATTCTTCCACCACCCGTTGCGTACCCGTACCCGCGTAAGAGAGTTTCTTGGATCCGCAATCAGGACAGCCCGACAGCATATTGTACCTTGTGCCGCAATAATGGCACTTCAAACAATCTTCGTCGCGGTGATAGGTCAGGGAAACGTCACACGCTTCGCATTTTGCAACGTAGCCACACTCCTTACAAATCACCGTTTGCGAATAGCCACGTCGGTTCAAAAAGAGAATGGCTTGGTTGCCTTGCAACAGCGTCTTTTCCAGCGCTTCTTTCAAAGTGGACGAAAACGCGGTATTGTTCCCGCGGCGCACTTCTTTGCGCATATCGACGATGGCGATTTCGGGCATCGGCTTTTTGTTGATACGCTCGGTAAGTTTGATCAGCCCAAATTCCCCTTCCTGCGCCCGTTTGTAGGTTTCTACGCTGGGGGTTGCGCTCCCCAAAACCAACTTACAGCCGTTCCGCTTCGCACGCAGCAGTGCCACGTCAAAAGTGTTATATCGGGGGGCGGTTTCGCTAAAATAACTGCCGTCGTGTTCTTCGTCAATGATAATCACGCCCAAATTTTCCAAAGGCGCGAAAATAGCGCTTCTTGCGCCGATTGCGATTTTTGCCCCACCCGTGCGCAAACGCCACCATTCGTCAAACCGTTCGCCTGCGGAAAGTCCGCTATGCAAAATGGCGGCATTCTTCCCAAACCGCGCACGCAGTTGCGCCAACATTTGCGGCGTCAAGGAAATTTCAGGCACAAGGAAGATGGAACTTTTCCCCGCTTTCAAGCAGTCGGCGATCATCGTCAAGTAAATTTCCGTCTTCCCGCTGCCCGTGACACCGTGCACGAGTTGTACCGTCCGTTCATCCGTTTGGATATGGGCAACCGCCTTTTCCTGCGCCACCGTCAAAGTGCGCTCAGGGGCTTGCCCTTCCACCGTTTTGTAGGGGTCGCGTTGCACCTGTTCGGCTGCAACGACGATATAGCCTTTCTTTTCCAAAGCGGCAACGCTGCCAGGGAATTGCTTATTCAAAAGCGCGCAATCCGTCTTGCCGTTCACGGCAAGGTATTCCGCCGCCGCAAGTTGGTTTTTCGCACTCTTCGGGAAAGAGAGTTCTTCCAGCGGCTTTGCAAGCGTGGCATACCGTTTCAGAAGTTCTTTCACCGTTCCCTTTCGCATTTCCGACGGCAAAAAGAGCCGCAAGGAAAGCGCCAAAGGTACGGCATAACGACGGGCGATTTTCTTCGCAAGGTCAACGCATTCTTCCGTCAAAGCGGGCAATCCGTCTTCGACAGGGCGTACTTTTTTCAATTTCGCGGGATCGTAATCGCTGGTTTCTTTGAGCCCGATTACAAACCCGTTAAGCATTCTCGGGCCGAAGGGCGCAAAGACACGCGCGCCGACAGCCAAATCGTCGTCGCAAAGATAATCGAATACCCGATCGGTTTCGCCCGAAGTAATATCTACAATCACTTCCGCAATCATCTTCTATGCCCCCTTTTTTTGATTTTGTCGCCCCAGAAAACAACCTGCAAGCCAAAGGCTTGCGCCTGAAAATTCCCCAAAAAAAGGGAATTTCAATAGCAAGAAAAACCGATTGCCTACCATAGACAATCGGTCGCTTTCCTGCAATTAGTCCTTTGCGATTACAACTTTACCGTCCGCGATATCTACACAAGCGGTAGAAAGTTCCTTAGGTCTGGACGCGCCGTCGCTGCCAGCATTCTTTTGCACTTCCATAATTTGTCTTGCGCGCTTGGATGCGATCGTGCAAAGCGCGTAGCGGCTGATCGGATCTTCTTCCGTACCCAACTTTCTGATCAATTCATCTACCGAAGGTTCGTTTACCATATTTTTGTTCTCCTTTCAAGGTTATTTTTTATTTTTATTTTCAAGGGTTCGCTACATCGGAGCCCTTTTCTTTATCAATCAAATCGGACAACTCTTTCAGCGCCGTTTCAAAATCATCGTTTACGATAGTGTAGTCGTATTCAGGGAGTTTGGAAAGTTCAAAATCCATTCTCGCCAGCCGTTTTTCAATCGCCTCGGGCGTTTCGGAGTTGCGGCCTTTCAAGCGGCGCACCAACTCTTCTTTCGACGGCGGCATAATGAACACCAAAATCAGTTCAGGATATTCCTTCTTCGCATTCAAACCGCCAACCACGTCGATTTCCATGATCACCGATTTTTCTTCCAGCGTTTGTCTTACAAACGAACGGGGAGTGCCGTACATACCGCTCATGTGTTCGTCGTATTCCAAGAAGTCCCCTTCCGCGATACGGCGGTCAAACTCTTCCTGCGACAGGAAAAAGTAATGTTTCCCGTGAACTTCGCCTGCGCGGGGCGGGCGGGTCGTGCAGGATACGGACTCTACGACGTCGCTTCTGCGCGTAATCAATTCTTTTACCAAGGTGCCCTTGCCAACCCCAGACGGGCCGGACACCACCAAAAGTACGTTCTTCATAAGTTCCCTTTTTTACGATCCAAACTTTGGTAATTTGGAAATGTAGTCTTCGTTGATGTATTGAATTGCAGCCGACGTTTCCCTGTACAGAACTCCTTCGCCAACCCAATACCAATCATTCCAGTCCGTTCCGGCATCGGCATTTCCACCGTTAAAGAAACAATGCACCGTCTTGTCGCCTAAAAAATACTTAAACTTAATCGCGCCGTTTTCTCCATAACCGTTGCCGTAGAATTCACCCGTTCCGTCTTTGTAAAAAATGATGTAGCGTTCTTCCTTTTCCGTTCCCGACTGCGTATAATAATCCGCGTGATAGTATTTTTTGTTGTAAATTAAACCGTTCTCACTCTTTTGCGAACAAGCGCAGCACATACACATTAACAAAAGTATGAAAGATATCAAAATAGTATAAACGGAAAACTTCTTTATTTTCATACCAACAATTCCCCTATTCTACGTTTTGTACTTGTTCGCGAATTTTTTCGATTTCGTTTTTGAGCGCCAGCCCCAAGCGTGTGATTGCTACGTCGTTGCTCTTAGAGCAAGTGGTGTTCGCTTCGCGGTTGAACTCCTGCACCAAGAAATCGAGTTTTCTACCCACAATCCCTTCTTTGCAAATTTCTCTAAATTGTGCGATATGGGAATGCAATCTGGTGAGTTCTTCGTCAATATTGCCCTTGTCTGCAAACACCGCCACTTCGGTCAGCAACCTGCCTTCGTCCGCATTCACGTCCGCAAGATAATCCTTGACTTTCGCGGTCAACTTTTCACGGTATTCGTCCTTGATTTGCGGAGCGCGTTTTTCAATTTCCGCCACCGTTTGTTCGATGAACGCCACACGCGCAAGCATATCTTCTTCCAACTTTTTGCCTTCAACGGCGCGCATCGCATTCAGGTTTTCCAAAGCCGCATTCACCGCCGACGTTAAAGCGCCGATCAATTCTTCGTCCGCCGCCGCAACGTCGTCCTGCTTTAAAACGTCGGGATAGCGGAGTACGGAAGAAAGCGTCACGTCGTCCGCCAAGTCGGGGAACGCTTCTTTCAAGGTTTTTGCCGCCGCCACGTAAGACGATGCCACCGAAAGATCCACCGAGAAAGCGGTCGGCTTTTCGCGCTTGTCTTTCAAAGAGATAAACAGGTCCGCGTGACCGCGCGTCATCTTTTCGCGCACCAGTTTGCGGATTACGTCTTCGTACGCCGTAAAGATACGGGGCGCTTTCACGTTTACGTCCAAATAGCGGTTGTTCACCGTCTTAATTTCGCAGGTGAGTTCCACCCCACCTTCTTTATATTCGCCTTTTCCGTAGCCCGTCATACTCAGCATAAGTTTCGCCATCCGTCCATTTTTGTGTGATTTCGTACATTATAGCAAAGATTTCAAAAAAATTCAAGTACTTTGAACATTATTTTTTATAAGTATTATAAAAAGACGGGGAAAATCCCCCGCCTTTTTTCTTATCGTGTCAGCAGCGCGTCTAATTCGTCTTCGCCGATTACGCGGATGCCTAATTTTTTCGCTTTGTCGAGTTTGCTGCCTGCGTCTTCGCCTGCCACCACCAAAGTAGTGGTTTTCGTCACCGAACTTCCGCAGATGCCGCCCCGTTCTTCGATAAGTTTTTGCGCCTGGCTGCGCTTGTACTTTTGCAAAGTACCCGTCAGTACCACCGTTTCACCGCTAAACACCCCTTCCGCTTTCGGGGCATCCACCCACTTAGGGCATACCCCTTGGCTTTCCAACGCGGCAAGTTCCGCAAGGTTCTTTTCGTCCGCAAAATACGCCACGATGTTCTGCGCCGTGATTTCCCCGATGTTTTCCATTGCAATAAGTTCTTCCACCGTCGCTTGTTGCAACGCCGCGATGCTGCCGAACTTTTTCGCAAGGTCTTTCGCCGCTACTCGGCCGATGCCTTCCACCCCGATCGCGAAGATGAACGCATCCAGTTCGACCTGTTTGCTCTTTTCGATCGCGGCAAGAAGGTTTGCAACTTTCTTATCCTTGAACCCTTCCAAAGGGGCAAGATCGTCCGCCGTCAAACGGTACAAATCGGAAAACTCTTTTATCATGCCCTTTTCGATAAGTAGTTTTGCCGTGTTTTCGGAAAAACCTTCAATATCCATCGCGTTCTTGGATGCAAAGTGTGCAAATTTCGCCGTTACGCGGGGCAAACAAAGGGGGTTTTCGCAGAACAGATGCGCCCCGTTTTCGTACACGTTCGCGCCGCAATAGGGGCAAATGGTGGGGGCAGGTATGCGTTGAGAGTATTCAAAGTGCTCCGTCGCCCCCAAAATTTCGGGGATAACTTCGTTCGATCTGCGCACCAACACACGGGAGCCGATCATCACGTCTTTACGCAAAATATCGCCGTAGTTGTTCAAGGTCGCGCGGGACACCGTCGCCCCTGCAAGGTCCACGGGTTCCAGGATTGCCAAAGGGGTCAACTTGCCCGTTCTACCCACCTGCCAAATCACGTCTTTGACGATGGTCGTCACTTCTTCCGCTTCAAACTTGTACGCCATCGCCCAGCGGGGGAACTTATCTGTAAAGCCCATTTCTTCGCGTACAGCCGCATCGTTTACCTTGATAACCGCGCCGTCCGTCAATACGTCCAGCGTCTTTCTTTCCTGTTCAATTTCCCGCACCGCCGCCAGCGTTTCTTCCACGCCTTTGCAAAGCCTAAAATACGGGAAAACCTTAAAGCCTTGCTCCATCAAAAATGTGTGCGCCGCCGCCTGCGATAATGGCTCGCCGTCGCTACGGTAGTTCACGTCGTAGAAGTAAATTTCGGGTTTGCGCTGCTCGGTCACTTTCGGATCCAAGTTGCGGATCGCACCTGCTACCGCGTTGCGCGCATTCTTCAAAGGCTCGCTTGCCGTGCGGTTGTATTCTTCCAGCACCGAAAGGCGAATAATCGCTTCGCCGTGCACTTCCAAGCCACCCATGTACGGAATCACGAGCGGAAAAGAACGGATGGTCAGCACTTGCGCCGTCACGTCTTCCCCTTCTACGCCGTTGCCGCGTGTTGCCGCGCGGACAAATTTCCCGTCTTCGTAGGTCAAACAAACGGTCAAGCCGTCGAACTTATATTCCACGCTGCAAGCGGTTTCCCCGCCTGCTACTTTGTTCGCCTTTTCCAGGAAGGAGCGCAATTCTTCTTCCGTTGTCGATTTGTCTAGCGAATAGAGTTTGTGCTTGTGGCGATATTTTTCAAACCCTTTGATAGGGTCGCCACCCACTCTCCGAGTGGGAGAATCGTCGTACACCACGCCGCTTGCCTGTTCCAGCGCGCGCAGTTCGTCGTACAAAACGTCGTATTCTTTATCCGAAACGGTCGGCTTGTCCAGCACGTAATATTCGTGCGCGTACCGATTTAACAGATCGGTTAATTCTCTTTGTCTGTCCATAGTTTGCCCCTTTATCCACACAAACCGCGCGCAAAATGCCCTGCGGCTTGCCGTCAAATGCTTTGCTTATTTGATAATTTCGAGCGGTGCAAGCGTCGCGGAGAGTTTCTTAATCCCAAGCCCCACAAACGCAACGTCCACGTTCATCGAAGATCCGCTGCCCGAGATTCCCACAATCGTCCCTTGCCCAAATTTCGGGTGCGAAACAGCCACCCCAACGGCAAAGCCCGAAACGTCCTTTTGCGGTGCGGTCTTCGGGCGCATTCCAGCGGTTGCTCCGTACGCCGAACGCCCGTTTACGCCACCCATGTTCGGGTTCACGCTCGTTTTTGGCGTTGTCGGAACGCTCGGTTTTCTGGTAAAT
>JAZOLF010000119.1:0-6801 GCA_045652785.1 Candidatus Scatosoma sp.
TGCAAAAAGGCTCTTACCGATGCTGACGGCGATATGGATAAGGCTGCAGTCCTTTTGAGAGAAAGAGGGATCCCAAAGGCTGCGAAGAAAGCATCCCGTATTGCTGCGGAAGGTATCGTTTCCGCATACGTTGACGGCAAAGTTGGCGTATTGCTTGAACTCAACTGCGAATCCGACTTCGTTGCAAAGAACCCTCAATTCGCTGAAATCGCAACCGTAATCGCAAAGGTTATCGTTGCTTGCGATCCTGCAAACGTTGAAGCGTTGCTTTCCTGCGAAGTTCCCGGCGAAGGTTCGGTTGAAGAATACTTGAAGAGCAAGATCGCTGTTATCGGCGAAAAGATTGCGGTTCGTCGTTTCACGAAGTATGTTTCTGGCGGTTTCTTGGCTACCTACATCCACTTGGGCGGCAAACTCGGCGTTATGCTTGACATGAACGGCGACAAGACCGAAGAAGCAGAAGCAGTTGCACACGATATCACGTTGCAAGTTGCATTCACGAAGCCCGCTTACCTTACGAAGGATGAAGTTTCCACGGAAGCCCTTGAAAGAGAAAAGGCTGTATTAAAGCAACAAGCAATCAACGAAGGCAAGCCCGAAGCAATCGCTGAAAAGATGGTTCTTGGTAGAATTAAGAAATACTACGAAGAAAACTGCCTTGTTGAACAAGCGTTCATCAAAGACGACAGCGTAAAAGTTGCTGATCTTTTGAAGAAGGGCAACGTTTCCATCGCAAACTGCGTATTCTACGTAATGGGCGAAGGCTTGGAAAAGAAGAGCGAAGACCTTAGCGAAGAAGTTGCAAAGCAAGTTGCTGCAATGAAGAACTAATCTTCGAAAGAAAACCAAATGAGAAACGCGCGGAACACTCCGCGCGTTTTTTTGTGTTTCTATGAAATATACTTTATTAAAAACATTCTTTTTATGTTTATAAAGAGAAAGGAATTTTATAAATTGTAGCCAAAGAGTTCGTTGGGTGTGATATCTAATCGGTTGCATAAATAAATGATTTTTTCGTAGTCCAGTTGAATTTTCCCTGTTTCATACTCGCTGTAATCTGGCTGGTGTTTTCCCAACTCTTGTGCGATTTGTTTTTGTGTAAGACCTTTTGCTTTACGAGCATTTTTTAAGTTCTCACCAACTTTTTTAGCAATCATATCCATATCGTATCTCCTATAAAAATTATAGGAAAAAATCTTATAAAATACTTGACATATAGGAAAAAATCCTATATACTATAAAAAACGCGAAAGCGAAATTTTGGAGGTACTTAAATATGAAAGGTTTGACGATTGGCGGATTTATTTGTGGCTTGGCTGGGCTTGTATTGAGTTTCTTTGGCGGAATTGCATCTATTGTGGCGTTGCCTGTTGCTATTGTTGGTTTGGTGTTGTCGGTTTTAGGGGGCAAAAAGTATAAAGCCGCTGGCGAAAAAAGTGGGCTTGCGACGGCAGGCTTGGTGATTGGCATTATTGCGGTTACGCTTTCTGCAATTTCCTTCTTTACGTGTGGTATTTGCGTGTTGGTGGCGGCAGGGTTAGATGCGGCGACAACGCTCTAAAAAAGAACCCCTTATTGGATTTAATCAGCCTGCGGGTACAGGCTGATTTTTTTCTATTATGATTAGTTTATTCGGATTAACATTCCCTTTGTATGGGGTTTTCTTTTTTGCGGGTATGATAATTGCTTCGATCGTTGCTTTGATTTTATCTAAAAAAAGAAGTATTGAAACATTTGATTTTGTTTGTGCGGTAGTTTATATTTTTATAGGAGCATTGATTGGCGCAAAGCTGCTGTTTATCGTGGTTTCTTGGCGAGAAATTCGGGAATTGCATCTTACTTTTCTGGAAATAATGAAGGGCGGCTTTGTTTTTTATGGTGGCTTGTTTGGCGGAGTGTTGGGGCTTTGGGTGTACACAAAACAATTCAAAGAAAGTTTTTTTCACTACGCGGATATTTTTGCGTTAGTTCTACCGTTGGGGCATGCTCTGGGGAGAATTGGATGCTTGTGCGCAGGATGTTGCTATGGGGTGCGATATGATGGGTTTTGTAGCATAACATATCAAAATCCTTTGGATGTGCATACCCCGATAGGAGTTCCATTATTGCCTGTTCAGGGCATCGAAAGTGTGCTACTGCTACTGTTTTTTGGAATACTGCTTGCGACATCTTATAAGAGAATTGGTACAGGGGACTGTACCTTGCGCTATGCATTCGGGTATGCAATTATGCGCTTTCTCTTAGAATTTTTGCGCGGAGACGTGGAGCGTGGGCTGTTTGGTGCGTTTTCCACATCACAATGGGTAAGTTTAATGATTTTACTCGTTGTCGGTGTTATCAGTGTGCTTAGGATGAAAAAAAATAGGTAAGAAAGAAGAAAAAAGCGGGGTTATTTCCCGCTTTTTTGTTTTACAAAAAAAGTTTGACTTTTTGGGGATTTTTTTGCAAAATAGTATAGATTTTTTTTGCGATTTATGGTACAATAGTTTAGAGCGTGCAAAATACGCGTAATCGTGAAATAGATAAGGAGATTTGGTATGCAACCTAAATACAAAAGAGTGCTTTTGAAATTGTCTGGCGAAGCCTTGGCTGGCGATCAACGCTTTGGGCTCAATCACGAAGTTATTGCTCCCGTGGTCAAACAAATTATTGAACTTCACAATATGGGGGTACAGGTTGGTTTGGTTATCGGCGGCGGAAACTTCTGGCGTGGGCGTCAAGGGACGAATATGGATCGTACCACCGCAGACCAAATGGGGATGCTTGCAACGGTTATGAACTCGCTTGCGATGATGGACGCCATCGAACAACACGGCGTACCTGTTCGTGTGCAAACGGCGCTTGATATGATCTCCCTTGCTGAACCTTTTATTTTGAGAAAGGCGTTGCGCCATTTTGAACAGGGCAGAATTGTAATTTTTGCTTGCGGTACGGGCAACCCTTATTGCTCCACCGATACGGCGGCGGCGCTCCGCGCTTGCGAAATCGACGCGGATATATTGCTGATGGCAAAGAACGTGGACGGTATTTATGATTCCGATCCCAAAACCAACCCCGACGCGAAGAAATATGAATCGCTCAAATATGCCGACATTATCAACCGCGGCTTGAAAGTAATTGACTTTACGGCGGCAACGATGTGTATGGAAAATAACGTTCCTACGTTGGCATTTGGCTTGAACGAAGAAAACTCGATTGTGCGCGCGGTTTGCGGTGAAAAACTTGGCACTCTCATTTCCGTATAATTGCGGAACTTGCTTGATAAATATAATATAGGAGAATAGAACAATGATTGAAAACGAAAAGATTGAAGAGATGATGTTTGAACTTGAAGAAAGAGCGGAAAAAACCTTGAACGCTTTGGAAAACGAATACGGTGCAATCCGCGCAGGTAGAGCAAACCCCAAGATTTTGGATAGAATCGAAGTGGAAGCCTATGGCGGTATGTCCCGTTTGATCGAACTCGGCAACGTGTCCGCTTTGGACGCTCGTTGCTTGCAAATCAACCTTTGGGATAAATCTTTGCTCAAAGCAGTAGAAAAGGCAATTTTGCAATCCAACATCGGCATTACTCCCACCAACGATGGCCAAGTAATCCGCCTTGTTTTCCCCGTAATGACGGAAGAAAGAAGAAAGGAACTCGTTAAGCAAATCAAGAAAATGGGCGAAGATGCAAAGGTGCAAATCCGTAACCAACGCCGTGATGCTATGGATGTTTTGAAGAAGATGAAAGCGGCAAAGGAACTTTCCGAAGATATGATTGCAGACTGCGAATCGGAAGTTGAAAAGTTCATCACCGCAACCATGAGCAAACTTGAAGGCATTATCGCAGCGAAGGAAAAGGAACTTCTTACCGTTTAATCTACGGAAAAAACCGATATGAAAATGGAGAAAAAAATGGGCGTACCTCGCCACATTGCCATCATTATGGACGGCAACGGCCGCTGGGCAAAGGCGCGCTTGCTGCCCCGCTCGATGGGACACCAACAGGGATTTTCCCGTATGATGGGGTTGCTGGAACACGCTTACGATATGGGCGTGGAATACGTGACTGTCTATGCGTTGTCCACCGAAAATTTAAACCGTCCGCAGGAAGAACTGAACGGGCTGTTTAATCTACTTCGCAACCGTTTTGTGGATGGGATGCGTAAGATTTGTAGCAAGGGCGTGCGTCTTCGTATTATAGGCGAAAGAGAGTTGCTCCCCCAAGACGTGCAGGAAATTATCGCAAACGCGGAAGCGGAAACGGCACATTTTGTTGGTAGAGAAATCAACGTTGCCCTGGCATACGGATCGCGTGCGGAAATTGTCCGTGCGGCAAAAGACATTGTGGCGGCGGGCGAAGAATTGACGGAAGAAAACCTGTCTAAGCATATGTACACGTTTGGGCAACCTGATCCTGATTTGATTATTCGCACGGGGAAGGAAAAGCGTTTATCGAACTTCTTGCTCTATCAAGGGGCGTATTCGGAGTTTTATTTTTCCGATAAAATGTTCCCCGAATTTTCGGATGAAGATTTGGATGAAGCGTTTGCAGAATATGCACGCCGCACCCGTCGTTTTGGGAAGACGGACGAACAGTTATAAACAATTTTTTAAAAAATAGTGGGGGCAGGGTTGCGTTGAACCCTGCTTTCAAAGGGTAATTATGAAAAAACGGATAATCTCGGGCGCTGTCTATGCGATGTTGTTGGTTAGCGTCTTTATGATCAAAATATTCGTGCCTACACCGTGGGGGAATATGGGCTTGGATGCCTTGATTTATTTCTTCTCGCTGATGGGTACGTTCGAGATGGTACGGGCGATGGGGGATGCAATTTCCAAGCCGGGCAAGCGTATGCTTACTGTGTTTGTGTTGCTTTGCGTGCCTGCTTGTGTTGTCTTTGAAACGCTGTGGGGGTATGGCGTAGAATGCGCGGCGGCGATCTTTATGGCGCTCGTTGTGGGGGCGTTGTCCCTGCTGGTCTTCCGTCCCGCGACAACAACTTTGTCAGGGCTTGGCAGTATCCTGCTGTGCGGCGTCTATCCGAACGCGTTGCTTTGCGTTCTTATGCTCATCAACCATTTGCCCGAAGTACCTGTACTTGGCAATTCGGTCTTGGCGATGATTTTCGTCTTCGTCGTTTCGCCTGTTGCAGACGTTTTGGCATTTACCTTTGGTATGACTTTGCGTAAAAAATTCCCCAAGAAGTTAGCGCCTGCGGTAAGCCCGAACAAAACCGTGGTTGGTTTTTTGGGTGGATTGCTTGGCGGTGCGTTGGCTGGCGCGGGAATTTATTTCGTCAATCAAGCAATTATCGGCGACTTTGCGAATATGTATATACAACTGCCCATTTGCATCGGGTTGGGGATTTTGATTAGTTTGGCAACCGTTTTGGGCGACCTTGCGGAAAGCGCGATTAAACGCAACTGCAACATCAAAGATATGGGCAACATCATGCCTGGACATGGCGGGGTTCTTGACCGCATAGACGGCTCGATGTTTGCGGCCGTTGTTGTGTACACGGTGTTTACACTTTGCCGATTTTTAGCATAATATTACAAAAGATAAAGTACCCTGCGCAGGGTACTTTTTGATAGATAGGTGGAATATGAAAACCCTTTCGTTGATCGGTTCTACGGGTTCGATCGGGCAACAAGTTTTGTCTGTTGTCCGTCGGCATAACGATCGATATAAAATTGAAAGCATCGTAGCAGCCTCGTCTGCGGAGTTGTTCTTGGCGCAAGTGCGCGAATTTCGTCCGAAGTACGCCGCTTTGGTGGACGAAGACGCGGGCAAGTCGATTGTTGCGCAAATCCCTGCGGGGGTAAAGTTTGCCTATGGCAAACAAGCGGCTTTGGATGCAACTGCTTACGGTGAAGTGGCATTTGTTGCGGCAACGGGGTTTGCGGGGTTGGAATACTCCCTTGCGGCGATTGCACAAAAGAAAGATTTGGCGCTTGCAAACAAGGAAACCCTTGTGTGCGGGGGCGAACTCGTTATGGGCAATTTAAAGGGGACAGGTACGCGTTTAATGCCCGTAGATAGCGAACATTCGGCACTCTGGCAAGCGCTTGCGTTCCGCACGGATGCGCCGTTTAGACGGCTGATTATCACAGCAAGCGGCGGTCCGTTCTACGGTTGGAGCAAGGAACGCTTGGCCACCGTCACCCCTGCGGACGCGCTAAAACATCCTACTTGGAATATGGGTGCGAAAATTACAATCGACAGCGCAACCTTGCTGAATAAGGGCTTGGAAGTAATCGAAGCCAAATGGCTGTATGATTGTCCGCTTGAGAAAATCCATACAGTTGTGCATCCTGAAAGCATTATCCACTCAATGGTGGAATTTGACGATTGCGGCGTGCTGGCGCAAATGAGTTATCCGTCTATGGAACTTCCGATCCAACTGGCGCTGACCTATCCTGACAGGCTGGATTGCGCTTTGCGTCCACTTGATTTTGAGCAGTTGGGTGCGCTCCATTTTAAGCCGCTCAACCGCAAAGATTTCCCTTGTTATGATTTGGCGTTAAAATCCTTAGAACTTGGCGATAATTATCCGTGTGCGATGAACGGCGCGGGGGAAGTGGCGGGGCGCGCTTTCCTGCGCGGAGAAATTCCTTTCCTTGCGATTGCGGAAACGATGGAATACGCCTTACAAAAGACGGAAAGAATGTCGGCTGACAGCCTTGCGGCGCTGATCGAAACGGACAAAGCGGCGCGCGCATACGCAAAAAACTATATCAAAGTGAGAAAGTAAATTGAACGTTTTATTAGCAATCAACTGGGCATCCATCGGTAGATCGGCGCTCGGCATCGTG
>JAZOLF010000120.1:0-9310 GCA_045652785.1 Candidatus Scatosoma sp.
GCTCAAAGCCTTATAAATCCTAATAATTCTAGACCTTCAGCTCCCCTACAATATATATATAATAATATAATAAAAATTCTCTTAATTCTTCGCCCTCTCTGCCTCGCTCCCTACGCCTTGGATATTCTTCTCACTCCCCCCCTTCGCCAAGTAAATTCTTTTCGTACTTTTCATTCAAATTCTCTTCGTTCGGCTACAACTAAAACAAAAACACCGAAGTTTCCGCTTCGGTGTTTTTTATTTATTTCATCCACTATCGCGCTTGAATAAAAAAAGGAAAGGGTTATACCTTTCCTTTTTTGTTTACATTCAATTACAGAAGATAGAAAGGCAAATTGCCGCCAAGAGCAATGGCAGGCTCTAAATCTTTCCCAACTTTCTTTGCTTTCGGTGCACTCTTCTTCGGCGTAGATTTCTTTGCAGGGGTTGCTTTTACAGGTTTTTCTTCCGCAACCACCGCAGGTTTCTTTGCAGGTGCTTTCTTTGCAGCAGGCTTTTTCGCAGGCGATTTAGCGGGGGCAGGTACGGGTTCCACCGATTTTTCTACCTTTTCTACCACTTCGCTGTTTTCCATGTCAGGCGCGCTGGACGCTACCTTAGAATAGCCGTTGTTTTCCACTCTCTTTAAAGCATTCTTACCGATGGGCATACTTTACAATCTCCTTTGCAAGTTCTGTATATTCAATCGCGCTGCGGCTGTTTTTCTTATACGCCACAACGGGTTGGCTGTTGTCCTGCGACCATTCGATCGCGCTGTCCACGCGCACGTATGTATCAAACAAGCGCACGCCTTCCATTTCACGCAGCGTTTCAAGGGTTTGCTTGAAATACTTTTTGCGTTCGTCCGCTTTCGTCACAGCGATCCCCAACACATCCAAGCGGGGAGAAATTTCTTTCACCTTGCGGAAGAAATCAAACAAGTTTGCAAGCCCGAACAACCCCCAAGGGCTGGCTTCTACGGGGATTAAAATATGGTCCGCCGCGCACAAAATATTCATTACCCAACCACCAAGCGTCGGGGGCGCGTCGATCAACACGTAATCATAATACCCCCTTGCCAAAACGGGTGCAAGGCACTTCTTCAAAATAAACTCCCGTTGCCACTTGGTAAATAAGTCGAATTCAATGGAACTCATCAGCGACGTAGAAGGCACGATGTCCAACCCCTTGTAGCCCGATTCCACCACGAACTCCGAAAGGTCGCGTTCGCTCTTGATCGCTTCGTAAATGTTTTTGCCGCTTTCAGCAAACCCAAGCGCCTTTTCTTCGTCGAAATAGGACAGCGTCAAGTTTTGTTGCATATCCCCGTCGATAAGCAACACCTTCTTGCCCATCTGCGCCAAAGCGCAACCAACGTTCGAACAAGTGGTCGTTTTACCGCTGCCGCCCTTATTGTTTGCGAATGCAATTACAATCGTTTTACTCATGCTTTTGTTTCCTTTTTGATCGTTTTTTTACCGTTTTTTGCGGGTTTTTTGGCTGTTTTTTGCGGTTTTTTCACCGTTTTTTCGCTGTTTTCTTGCGGATTTTGAGCCGCTTGCGCCTTCTTTTCCGCTCTTCTTTGCGCCGCTTTTTCCCGTTTTATCCGTCTTGCACGCTCTTCATCCGTTTCTAAATATTCGATCAATTCGCGCAGTCCTTCACCCGTGATAGCACAAACAGGGAAGATCTTTTTGCAGCCCGCAAGTTTCAGCCAGCGCGTCACCCGTTCGACGTTGCCGTCGGGCTTATCAATGCCCGAGATGATCCCGATAACTTCACGGTTGACCATACTCGTCAAACAGGGCGAGAAGATAGAATAGGGCTCATTTGCCGAAAGCACCAGCCCTACCACGTCCGCTTCGTATGCGTACAGCGCCAACGCGCCGCTCGTTTCACGGCGCTCGGTGTATTCACCTGGCGTGTCGATTACGGTGTCGTGATAATTGACGTACTGCGTCTTATAGTATTTGATTTCTTCACCGCGTAAAGCCTGCGTCAAAGTAGTTTTCCCTGCCGCAACCCTACCGATTAACATCAACTTTCTCATTTTTGCGTTGTTTTTCTTTCGTTTTATCAGGTTTTTGTCACTTCACAGCACTCATAGTGAAGCTTATTCACAAAGTATTCACGCACGGACGTGAATGCCGATTCCACAGAAGAAACGCTGCCCGTGATGATGAGCGTACCCGTGAAACGGTCCACAAAACCGATGTCTGCGCCCGACGACTTCATCGAGATATCCGCCGCGATAACCGCACTTTCATAAGGGATAACCGTCAACACGCCAATCGCACTCTTGGAATAATCCGTTTGCGGATCCAACCCAAGTTTCGTGTACAGCACTTCGCCGGGGTTGGCGATGATGTGACACAAGGTAATTTGTTTACCGGGTACGAACTCCTGTACGATTACCGGCTTTTCTTTCTTCATATAATCCATAATTTCTCCTGTTTGAGTATATATGTTTTTGAGTTTTTTAGCCCCGCTCAAAAGAACGAGCCAAAATAGAGCAAGATGCAAGCCAACCAAGAAGAGCGAGCATTTCCGACGGGCGCGTACCTATCGCACGCGAGCAAGGGAAAGCACCAGCCCGACGCAGGATCGCGCCGCATATTCTCTATTTTTATCCGCCGATTTGGCATTTTAAGCCACTCTCTTCGGCTACCGACAAAAGATATTCCATACGTTCTGCGGGGGGCGGCTGTATTTCCTTCAAGGAATAATTCCTGCCCAGCCCTGCGTATTTATCCGACCCTAAACGGTGATACGGCAAGAGATGGTACTCTTTTACCCCACCCAGGGATGCGGCGAAACGGGAAATCGCCTTGATTTCTTCCGCTGTGTCGTTGAAGGAAGGAATGACGGGGGTGCGGATAATCAAGTCCACGCCGCTATCCGAAAGGCGTTTGGCGTTTTCCAAGATTCGTTCGTTGCCCGCGCCCGTGTATTCCTTGTGCTTGGCACTATCCATATGCTTGATATCCATAAGCACCATATCGATATACGGCAATACAGCCGCGATCTTTTCCCACGGCGCATTCGCCGTCGTTTCCACCGCTGTATGTAAACCATATTCCTGACACGCCTTTAAGAGTTCGGCCGCAAACTCATGCTGCCCCAAGAACTCCCCACCCGAAAGGGTGACACCGCCGCCGCTACGGCGGTAGTACGGCTCATCTGCCAGAATTTCAGGCAAAATGTCCGCAACCGTCACGTCTTTGCCAACCGTCTTTTCCTTGCCGTTTTCCACCATCGTTTGGATGGCGTATTCCTGCGATTCGGGGTTACAACACCACGCGCAGCGCATATAGCAGCCTTTGAAAAAGACGATTGTACGGATTCCCGGCCCGTCGTGTATGGAAAATCTTTGTATGTTAAAGATTCTTCCTGTCTTTGCCATCGTCTATCACCAGCCTTGTTGCGTTCTTGCGATGATGTCGTCTTGCAAAGACTTTGACAACGTGGTGAACAGCGCGCTATAACCAGCCACGCGAACGACCAGCGTTTTGTATTTTTCTGGATGTTGTTGCGCATCCAAAAGCGTTTCACGGGTGACAACGTTGAATTGCATGTGCATACCTTTTTGGTCGAAGTAGGAGCGGATGAGCGCCGAGAACTTCGTCAAGCCTGCCATACCTTGCAGCGCCGATGGATGGAATTTTTGATTGAGCAGCGTACCGTTGGATGCGATGCCTTGTTCGAGTTTCGCAACCGAGTTTGCCGTTGCCGTAGGGCCTTTCACGTCACGCCCAGACGCAGGGCCGATACCGTCCGCAATCGGGGTATAAGCGAGTCTGCCATCGGGGGTTGCGCCCGTTTGCGCGCCAAGTGGCACGTTTGCCGATACAGGATAAAGCCCTGCTTGGAACATACCTCCGCGGTAGTTTTTGTATTTTTCCACTTCTTTCGTGTAGGTGTTCGCAACTTCGCGCGCGAACATATCTACTTCGTAGATGTCGTTGCCGTACTTAGGGCAAGTTTCGTCAATCAAGCGCTTGATTTCCATATAGCGTTTACGCTTTTCGGCATCAAGCCCTGCACCGCTGGATACCTGCTTGTAGATCGCCAAAATAATTTCTTCGGTCACTTCTACGCCGTTGTTTGCAAGTTCCGTTGCGATTTGCGCCGTGAGTTCTTCCGCTTTCTTACCGCCGATTCCGTAGCCAAAATTGTGGTCGATTGCTTCCTTAAACTCGGACATGGTCACCACTTTTTGATCAAACACGAGTTGTTTTACCGCCAACAAGCCGTCCGTGTTGTTCGCGATACCAAAGCCTTGCGGGCCTGTAAAGTTATAGATTGCGCCGCCTTCTTGCAAACTCTTCCCGCGTGCGATACAGTCGTCCACCATACAGGACTGGAAGGGCAAAGGCACTCTCGTTGCGTGCGCCGCATCGATGGCGTTGTTTGCGTTGACAAGCAATTTGATGAAATAACTTTGTTGCGTTTTGTACGCGTCAAAGAATTCTTCAAAGGTCTTGAACTTGGTGACGTCGCCCGTATCAGGACCGATTTTTACACCTTGATCCACGCCGCCCGAGAACACGAGTTCCATAGGACGGCACATATTAAAGAACGCTGCATCGTGCCAACCGTCCGTCTTGCCCGCCTTTTGGGGCTCAACGCAACCGATGATACAGTAATCACGCGCATCTTCCAGCGTCAATCCCCTTGCCATAATGGACGGGATAATGATTTCGTCGTTGTAATACGCAGGCAAGCCCGTACCCAAACGGGTGAGCGCGCCAGCCTTTAACATAAACGATTGCGGCGTACCGTTCCAAACGCGTACCGAGATGGACGGTTGAGGAAGGGGTACGTGCATCGCTGCTTCCAAACACATATAGGACAGGTCGTTGGTAGCATCCAAACCGTGAATGTTTTGACCACCGACAATCAAGTTTTGGAACATACCGTAGCCAGCAAAGCCGTCCGCACTTGCCGCATCACGTACTTTGTTGATGTCGTTGAGTTTTACCCAAATACAGTCGATCAATTCCTGCGCCTGTTCCAACGTGAGTTTCCCTTCGTCCATATCCTTCTTATAATAAGGATACATATACTGGTCGAAACGACCAGGCGAAATGGAGTGACCGCTGGATTCTACCTGCAACAGAAGTTGCACAAACCAGAAAGATTGACAGGCTTCGTGGAAGGAACTTGCGGGGAATTCGGGAACGCGTGCGCAGTTCTTTGCAATCAATTTAAGTTCCGCTTTGCGGGTAGGATCGCTTTCTTTGAGCGCCATTTCCGCCGCCAACTTCGCATAGCGGCGTGCGTATTCGATAACCGCTTCGCAACTTTCGATCACCGCGAACAGGAAGTTGCTTCTTTGGATATAATCGCCGTCCGAAAGGTCGAGTTTTTCAAGCGCCGCTGTCGCTTCCGCGATGATGCCACGATAGCCTTTCGCAAGCACTTTATCGTATTGAACGCAGACATGCCCTATCCCATTGTAGAAATAGTTGCCAGGCGTGAAGATGCCGTGCTTGGTGAAAGCGTCGTACGCTTCGGGCGCCATATTCGCTTTTGCAAGATCGCTGTTCGTCTTACCTTTCCAGTACGGATATGCTTTTTTAAGTTCTTCTTTCGTCTTTTCGCTGATATAGAACGGGTCTGCCGCACGGGTTGCAACCGTGTCGAATTCCGCTTCCAACCACTCGTAGGAGTATTCGGGGAATACTTGACAACCGCGGGGCGCAACCGTTGCGCTACCAACGATGAGTTCGTTATCCCGAATCACAATAGGAATATTGCGCAAAATGTGCGCGAATGCCGCACTACGACGGCGAATGATGGGCAGGTCTTCCGTCTGTTGATAACTTTCGGTAACCAAAAGCCCGCGCGACGATTCGATTTCGGGCATTTTTTCGTATAAAGCGTCCACCAGTTTTTGGATTCTTTCGCTTTTTTCAATAACAAATTGGATATTTTCCATAGAATACCTTGTTAGGATTTTTTATTATTTCCGATCTCTTTTTCTTCGGCGGCTTTACCGCCAAAGCAAAAACAAAAAATTAGATTTGTTTCCAGAGTTCTTCGTGGGGGGCTGCGATAATCGACGTCGAAGACAATGCGCCCGACGCTTTTGCGTAGTTTGCGCCCGCTTCGATTGCCGCCGTGACGTCACCAACTTCGCCCGTCACCAAGAATACGCCTTTACCACCCATACCGCGGGATACGCGCAAGTCGTAGATTTCTACCCTTGCCGTCTTTACCGCAACGTCTGCCGCCTTGATGCAGGTAGCCGCCGAGAACGTTTCCAAAACGCCAAGCGAACCTTTCTTTTCACCCGTTTGTGTACCGAACAGCGCTTTGATAACCTGTTCGTCAATTCTACCCATAACGGAATGGTCGATAACGTAGCCGTCATACTTGCCCATTACGTGGTCCACCGCCGATTGCACGTTAGAGATGCTACCCGTCAAAATGATTTCATATTTGCCAGGACAAGCAGGGTGGGAAGATACCATTTCCACACCAGCACTCTTGAGTGCTGCGTCCGTTGCTTCAATCCCTTTGGGAATGCTTTTGAGTTCAATTACACCGATTGCCTTAAACATACGTTAGTCCTTATAAATAATAATCTTGTTGCCGTCGATGTACGCCTTACCGTCGATCGACGCGTGTTGCGCGATGGAGAGCCCATCGCCCGCCGTCGCAATTACGTCCCCTTTCTTCACAATGTCGCCGTCCTGAATACAGGGCACGCTGGGCGCGCCGATGTGCGGACGCAGGGAAATTTCTACTTTTTTTACTTCGATGGGCTCGTCTTTATATATCGCGATGCGGTCGAAGAACTTAACGCCCAAAGTGCTTGCCCACTTGTCGGAAGGAATCATGCGCCATTCGCGTTCTTCCCGCGCTTGCACTTCCGTCTTCCCGACGTAGCGGATTTTGTTTTTCCCGATAACTTCTTTGTATTGCGTGATGACTGCCTTCGGCGAGATGCCTTGACAGCAAGCCAGCGTTTCGCAAATGCCGCAACCGCAACACAGGTTCGCCGTAATCACCATTTCGGGCAGAAGTTCCGCAGCGCCCATCGCCGTGCGCACCATTTTGTGCGGTTCCAACGGGTAGCCGAGCAAGTATCTCGGGCATAAATCGGTACAGCGCGTACATTGGCAGCAAGCCGTTTCCGCTCTTGATACTGACTTTTTCGCATCCAAGTACTTGGATTGCACCGCCGCCGACGAGTTTGGCAAAATCAACAGCCCTTTCGTCGTCTTGGTGATCACCGCTGTTTCGGGATCAATCACTCTCCCCATCGACGGGCCGCCGTCCAAAACCGTGTGTGTTTCGGGAACGACTACGCCGTACTTCGCAAACACCGTTTCCACAGGCGTACCAACGGGAACTTTGAGCGCGAAGGGTTGGGGAACGTCGCCGCCCACCGTCAACCAAGTTTCCGTCACAGGCTTGCCGAAGCGAACCAAGTTGCCTACGTTCCACAGCGTTTCTACGTTCATCACGATCACGCCTGCGGTGATGGGCAGGTTGCCAGGTTTCACCACTCGGCCTGTCGCTTGGTAAATCAAACTGATTTCGTCGCCCATCGGATAGACGTCAGGAAGCACTTTGACGGTCACTTTGTCCACCAACACTTGACCTTCCGTCCATTTGAGTTTTTCCGCCGTGTGCGCTTTGACCGCAAGCAGGGCTTTTGGGATCTTCGCATATTCAAGCGTTGCCGTGATGCCCGCAAGCACCAACGAGAGTTCGCGCTTTAATAAATGATAATCGGAATAAAGAAGGGGCTCACATTCCGCGCCGTTGACGACAAGGGTATCCGCCCCCGCCGCTAACTTCGCATAGGAAGGAAACCCTGCGCCACCTGCGCCTAAAATACCCGCAGATTGCATCAATTCTTTCATTTTTACCGCCTTTTATGAACAAAAATCCTTTCGTTAGTCAACAATACCTACGATCGCCGCATCGGTGGGTACGTCCGCTTTTTGCAAAGCAACGCGTGCAGAACTGCCCGTCGTCACAAGCACCGTTTCACCGATACCCGCACCTACGCCGCAGTCAACGGCGATGATGAACTCTTCGGTCAACTTGCCGTTTTTCATGATTTGTACTTCCATAAACTTGCTGCCAACCAAACGGTCGTGTTTTCTCGTGGAGACGATGTGCCCCGTAATGATACCTTTTAACATATTTATCTATCCTTTTCTATTATTTTACCAAACTTATTTTACAACCTTGACTTTTGCGCCGTTGCCGATGCCTACTGCATTCGCATCGTCGGTGTCAACGTGCATTTCCAAACGGAAGTCCTTGTGAACGCGCACTTGCACGTCGTACCAAGTTGTACGGCGAGTGCCGTTTACATCCACCGTCACGCGGTCAAAGTCTTTCACGCCGAACTGCGCCGCGTCCGCGGGGGACATATGAATATGGCGGTTCGCAATGATGCAGCCTTCGGAAAGTTCCACAACCCCTTTCGGCCCGATAATACGGATGGGCGCGCTACCTTGCAGGTTGCCCGATTCGCGTACGGGGGGTTTTACTTTTAAGACGTAGGAGTCGGTCATAGAAATTTCCACCTGCGACGCTTTGCGCAACGGACCGAGTACGCGTACCCCTTCAATGGGACGCATAGACGGGCCAACGATGGTGAGAGTTTCCTTGCACGCGTATTGACCAGGTTGGGAAAGGTCTTTGAGCGGCGTGAGTTCGTGTCCCGCGCCAAACAGCGTTTCCATATCCGCCTTCGATAAGTGAATGTGGCGGTTAGAGATGCCGACGGGAACTTCGTAATTGAACGCGCCTGCCGCTTGCGCAGGGGCTTTGCCTTCCATTTCCGCAAGCACTTTCTTGACCATATTTGCAATTTGTACCGTTGTGAATTCCATAACTTTCTTTCCTTTTTTATGCCTTTTGCCAGCCCGATTGTTCGGGTGGTTTCTTCCTGCTTTTTAAGCGGAAGAAGGGTAATTATGCTACAAAAATAACCGCGTTGAAAGGCACGGGCGCGCATGAATAGCCCGTTCAATCCATACCTGCCCCCATCCTTTTGATGGGGCGGTTATTTTTGTAGCATCCGAAGGGGATGTGCTCCCCTTCGGTTACTATTCCGTTTTACCAAAGATTATTTGATGCTGGGCAACAATTTTTCAACGTCCATATGAGGGCGAGGAATTACGTGCGTAGCAACGATTTCGCCAAGAGATGCAGCCGCAGCCGTACCTGCTTCAACAGCAGCCTTAACAGCGCCTACGTCACCGGGTACCATAACGCTTACCAAACCGCTACCGATCTTTTCGCTACCGATAAGTACAACGTCTGCTGCCTTTACCATTGCATCCGCTGCTTCGATTGCTGC
>JAZOLF010000121.1:0-21653 GCA_045652785.1 Candidatus Scatosoma sp.
GGCTGGATCACGTACTCGCCAGCGGGCGAAACGTCAATATTTTGGTGCTGGATAGCGAAGTGTATTCGAACACAGGCGGGCAAATGTCTAAGGCTACGCCGCTTGGCGCAACCGCACGCTTTGCCGCAAAAGGCAAACGCCTGCAAAAAAAACCGCTTGCGCAAATGGCAATGGCGTATAAGAACGTTTACGTGGCGCAAGTCGCTCTTGGCGGGAATATGCAACAACTCGTCAAGGCTCTTTGCGAAGCGGAAAACTACAACGGACCGTCGATTGTGATTGCGTACACCCCTTGTATCGCACACGGCGTCAGCATGAGCAAATCAGTCGAAGAAGAGAAACGCGCCGTCGAATGCGGCTACTGGCATTTGTTCCGTTTTGACCCGCGAAGAAAAGCGGAAGGAAAAAATCCGTTTATGCTCGACAGCCGCGCCCCGACCGCCGACCTGCGAGAGTTTCTGCTTGGGGAAAACCGTTTCCGTATTTTGCATTCGTCCGACCCTTCAACCGCAAACGTTCTCTTCGCGCAAGCAGAAGAAGAGAGTAAGGCGTTGTTTGAACTCTACCAAAACATGGCAAAATAAATCCACACCCGTTTCCAACAAAAATTGTTCAGGCAAAGTTTGAGCATAAGACAACACCTTGACCTATACGAGCGCGCGCCTGTGTTGCAACGTACGGTCAAGGTGTCCTATTTTTACTTCTCATCCCGATCGAAACAATAAAAAACGGCGGATTTTGTGCTGCACCGCCGCAAATATTAGGGCTTAAAAAACAAAAAAAGAGCATTTATCATTTAGACAAATGCTCTTTTTTATTTGGCTGGGGATAAATGAGTCGAACACCCGAATTACGAAGGCGGCGTTTATCGCCAACACTCAAAAACAGGCAATCGGGATTACGGACCAGCCGTGCCAAAGGCTACCAGCGTTGCCAAAATGCACTTGCTCCGCCCGATGTTTCCCACATAATATTGTCGCTTTCTACCATCTTTCCGTAGTCATTTCGGTTTTCATCGCGTACATGCCCCCGCCATTTCGCGGAATTCGTCAACAAAAGCGGATCGTACTTAAAGTATTTCATACTCAAAAAACAGTCGCTCAAATTCCCGTTTGCTATCTTTCCGCAAATCGTTTCGCCCCGTCTTGCGACGTTAAACCCGCCAAAATCGCAAAGCACATATATATTCGTCCCCGCCGATCGTCGTTGAAAATAAGCCCGTTTTTTAAGCCGCAAGCCCAAAAATATCCACCAAGTTTTGTCTGAATGTTGGCTCTATTAACCAAACTCCTTGACGTTGTCGTAGCCGCTTTTCGTTTCTTCGTACTTCGAGCGGTGGGACAACAACCATTCCCAAACGGCTTTATCTTGAAAGGTTTTCGTCCAAGCATCGTGCGGTGTATTTTCATACATCGTCAACTTCGCCTTGCCGCCCTTTGCGTTCACGGCATCCACCATCTTTTGGCTTTCTTCAGGGAAAACAATTTTGTCTTCCTTCCCGTGGAACGCCCAAACCCCCATGTGGATTAAGCGGCCTGCATTCCAGTACATACCGCCACCGCATATCGGAAGAATCGCCGCGAACCACTCTGGTCTCGACATCGCCAACTGCCAAGTGGTATAACCGCCCATACTTGCCCCAACGACGTACACTCTCGATTTATCCACGCAGCCCCATTGAATCACGTACTCTACGAAGGATTGCAACTGCTCAAAAATGCTAAACCACGAATCTTCGTAACATTGTGGCGCAACGGAAATTACATCAGTCAACCATCCTTCCGTTTCCTTAAAAAAAGGATGCGTGTAAATTACGTCGATATTGCGCCCGCGGCCACCTGCGCCATGCAAATAAATCACTAACGGGTATTGTTTTTCATGTACAAACTCTTTTGGATTTCTTAAAACGTATTCCAATTTTTCAAAAACGCATTTTTCCATCATTTATTCCCCGATGATTTCCTTCAATTCCTTGTATATTTTTTCAACGATCGGCAAATGTTTCCCCATAAAAACGATCGGCCAGTTGCGTAAATGCAAACCGATAAAAACGGAAACCTTCTTTTCTGGATCCATCATTACGTAAGAACCAGCAGCGCCATCCCAACCGAACTCACCTTTGGGCAAGCCCCATTCGGTCGGCCGTTGCCGAATGCGAACCCCCAGCCCGTATCCATAATCACCGCCCTGTACGCAAGTAAAATTGTTGTTGATGGAGATTTCCTTCAACTGTTCGGACGTAAGTTGCTGTAAAGCGTCCTTACCCAAAACTTGGTAGCCGTTCGCTGCAACCCCGCCGCAAGCCAAAGCATCGGCAAAACGAATATAATCTTCTACGCTTGATACAAGCCCAGCGCCGCCACTTTCATAAGCAGGCGTAGGAATTAAGTACTTTTCTTCGACGATGGGTTTTACGCTCCCATCTTCATACGCCATATAGACGTCCGCAGTATCCGTTTCCCCGTTGTCAAAACGAGAAACTTGCATACCCAACGGGTCAAAGATTACTTCTTTGACGTATTGCGAGAACTTCTTGCCCGTAATGACTTCCATCACAGCCGCCAAAACGTCGTGGCTGACACCATATTTATATCGGTCGCCAGGCGCAAACATGAGCGGCGTTTCCACAAACTTCCCAACAAACTCCCGAAGGACAGCCTTACCTTCGCTTTCTTTGGCGAGTTGTACAACGGGCGCAGCGAAAACGTCGTCGTAAGTAAAGCCCGACGTCATCGTAAACAAGTGGCGAATCGTCATGGTTTGCCCAACGATTTTCTTTTCCCCTTGTTCGTTGATGATGAATGCGTCTTTGATTTCGGGAAGATAATCACAAACCCTATCTTCTAAGGATAATTTACCCGCTTCCACCAACCTTAACGCCGCAACCACCGTAATCGGTTTCCCGCAGGAATACATAAAAAGTTGCTCTTTCCCTGTGGTTTCTTTCCCCGAAAGATAGCGGAAAATTTCTTTGTGTTCTTTATAGCATACAACGTCCAAATAGGGAACGCCGACTTCTTCTCTAATTTCTTCAATGAGTTTTTCGATGTTTGCACAGCCCATAATTTCAATCCTTTCCTACCACAAATTACATTTTGAATGTGTTAAAACTTTTCTTCAATATACATACGGAAGAAATCCGCGCAATCTTTCATCCAGCCGCGCACTTTCGGGATACCCGCGGCAAACGGCCAAATTTCCTCGCTCCCCGTCGAAAGCCCATGCGGCCCTATCGGATAAATGTGGGATTCGTAAGGCACGCCCGCCTTCGCAAGCGCCAAGACGTAGCGAATGGTATTTTCCGCAGGAACAATAACATCTTCCGCAGTACACCATATAAACGTGGGCGGAGTATCTGCCGTCACCTGCGCATCCAAGTTTAATTGCGGCAACAGGGTCTTCTTTTCGTCTTCCGAATACCCTTTCAATAAGTTATCAAACGAGCCCGTATGGCCGTACTGATAAGCGATTACAGGGTAAGCAAGCCCCACAGCCGTAGGCTTACAATCCAAACTCACGCCCGCAAGTTCCGATACACGCGCATAAGCAACCGAAAGGTTTGCCGCCAAGTGCCCGCCCGCCGACGATCCGATGACGAAAATTTCCTGTTCATTGACGTTGAGTTCTTTCGCGTGCGTGCGCACATAATCGACCGCCGCGGAAAGCTCTAATAACTGTTCTGGATAGTAAGCGTCTTCCGAAGTACAACGATAGTTTAACACAAACGTTTGAAATCCGAGTGCCATAAAAGCAGTTGCAATCGGATCTCCTTCGCTGGGACTAATACGAGAATACCCACCGCCGGGCACAACCACCAATGCAGGCCGTTTCCAATCCGGTCGTTTCCCAGGGAAAGAATATTCCATCAAAAGACAGGATAACTCCCCACCCCGCAAAAAGGGGTATGCATCTTTCAAATTGACCGTATATGCTTTCATAGTATCACCTTTTATGCTCTTTCTTCTTTTTTTAGCAAAAGCGGGAGTATAGCAACACCCCCGTTTTTGCAAAATCCACGTTTACATACGGGGCATGTCTTGCGACAAATCCCAGTACTTATTATAGCCAGAGAAATCCGTTTTCCCTTTAACAATCGCCGTCACAAGTTCTTGACGCGTTGCATAGGCAACCCCAGCAACTCGGTTCAAGGTCGCATAGTTGTTGTTTTCTTTGGGCGTAGTACCCGACAAAGTTCCTTGTCCCAGCACGTAGCTGTTTTTCACGGTCGTTTGCGAGTGGTTTCTACCCGTGATTAACCCGTTGCTCGACATAGGGCCTTCCACAATCAAAATGGAATTTGAATAAACCAAACTTCCACGCCAAACGTAACCGCATATGCCGCCTACCTGCCAAACGGAAGAATCCCACTTCACTTCCACATACGTGTTATCAATAACCGTTTCACCGCTCTTCGATTGATAGAAGAAGACGCCAGCGGCTGCTTGTTTGAGCGTTGCCCCTACAACAGATACGTTCTTAAACGTTGCGGAATCAACTTGATAGAAGAACCCATAGCTCGAATCCTTTTCAAACGTTATGTTCGAAATCGTGTGCCCCAAACCGTTGAAAACGCCCGAGAACGCTTTCTTCTCCCCGCTGTTATACTTGACATCCGAAATATCGTTCGCAAGCACAATATAGCCCGAAGAATGTGCAGCCAAGTTCACCAAGTCTTCCTGATCGTAGATAACGTAATCTGCCGCAACCACGTTCACTTGTACGCCGATCGTTTTATCGGCATTGTAAAATACGCAAACGTGTTCGCCCGCCTTGAAACTTTCCGTGGTGATTTGGTTGTCGGTAATGGCATACAACTTATCCGAAGAAACGCTGTACAGCGAACCGATTACGCTTTCCCCTAAAATTTCTTGTGCGTCGAACGTCTGCACCGTTTTTTCTTTGTCAATGATAACGTCGTCTGCCGTCACAAGCACGGGAACTTCCACCTTTACAGGCAATTCCATCGTTTTCAAAACTTCGTTGTTTGCATCCTTGTACGTACCAACAAGATAGGTTTCGCCTACTTGCCCTGCACGCAAATACCCGTTCGCATCAACGGATGCAACCTTTTCATCGCCAACCGTCCAAATAATTTCGGGATCGGCTACAACTTCCCCGTTTTGATATACAAACGCGGACAATTCCGTCGCCGTGTCAAAACTCACCCCTTTTACGTGATCGGAAACATACAAAAGGTAGGAGCTTTTTACAGGATGAATCCCTTTGTTTTCATTTACTTTGCAAGTAAATGAACTTTGCGCAACTTGCGTACCGCCTACGCTAACGGAAACTTCAATAGTGGCCACGCCAACCTTTTCCGCCTTCAACTTATCGCCGACAACGGAAACCGTGTCGGGATTTAAGCTATGATAAGCGAACACCGCGTTTTCCACGAGCGCGTTGTTTGCCTTCAAGGAAACGTCGGGGATATATTCTGCACCGATAAGCAACGCAATATCTTCCACGCCCAAAGTATAAACGATTTCGACAGGAGCGGAAACTTCGGGGGGTTCGGTTTCATTCGTTTTGCAACCGCCAAGCGCCCCACCAACCGTCAAAAGAGCCGCTAAAATCACCGATAATAACATCTTTCTTTTCATGGTTGTTTCTCCTTACAGACCCCAACTCTTCAACAGGGTATCAATGTTGCTACTTGTATATTCCGTCGTAGCCGTGATGCCCAAGCGAGCGCAGTCTTCCTTAAACGCAAGTTTCATCTCTTGCACAAAACTATCGCTGTACGAATTCTTATGCAACTCAACCATCATATAGTAGAGCGAAACACGTTCCATCGTAATGCGATCATAGTAGTTTTGATACATCTTTTGATCCACTTTTTTCAAGAACTCAATTTCCGACAATGCTTGTTCTACGTAGCCGTTCCATTCATCCAAAATATTCTTCGGCCAGTATCTTACGTCCATCATAGGCATATACACCGATATACCTGCACTATACACGTTGTTTACAGTATATTCTGCATGCACACGGTAGCTCTTATAGAACGCCATCATGGTGTCCGCACTCACGCCGAAATAGCCCTGGAAGAACTCTTGGGTAAGTTTATCAATATCCAGATTTACGTTCCAAGACAATTTAGAGATAAGATAACTTTTGAGAATATGCCAGCCCGTGACACCGCCTGCTTGATAGCGTTGCCCTAAGTCAAACACAAAATAGCCGCCTGCTTTCGCGCCAAGCTGATACATACCTTGTAATTGTTCAAAGAACGCCGTAGGCGTAAGGAAATATTTGTAGTTCGTCGAATAGAGATACAAACTCATTTCCTTGCTAAGCGCCGCCCAGCCGTTATAGAAGTTATAATACTGCTGGTTTTGCGTTTCGAAAATCGTATAGTTGTAATTGATTTCCAAAGGCGCAAAGAAAGGCATAACGCGATCGTGACAAACAACGTCGGGGGAAGTAGGCACCCATTCCCCTGTGCTTTCATCCTTCTTTGCGGGGGGATTGAGCGTCGAGCTCATACCATACCCCAAGACCGTAATTCGATAATCTCTTGCGTAAGGAGCCCCTTCTTCGGTTGCAAGCCACGCATCCATCTTTTCCGCCAGTTTGTTTGCAAAGATGATTACGGATGCCGCATCCGCACCATATTTCGTCTTGCTTGCCTTACAAGCCGTACAACCGCACCAAGTTGTGCTATCCGCGTGACCGATACGGAAGAACAAGCCGTCGTCCGTCATGAAGTATTCCTTCATGATTTTAAACATTTCGTTGAGCATCGCCTCGTATTGTTTTTCGTCACCGCGCGCATAATAGCAAAGCTGTGTTCCGTCCAAGGAATACCACTTTTCGTGATCCGTTTGATACGTGTCTTTCGGCAAATACGTAAAACTTGTATGCGCTGAGTTGCTGCCGATCGCATACTTTTCGCCGTGGTCAAAACCCATACGGTATTCGGTCGGTTCCGAGTTGGTAATATGGAAATATCCACAAGATCTAAAACGATAATCGGGAATGTCAATCACAGAAAAGTCTTTCAGCGTGACGTTCTTTACCCCCGTTTTCAAAAAGTAGGCGGTGTTGCTATAACAATCAAAGTTAAATTCGAGTTCCAAATAGCGGTACACCCCGAACAGCGCACCTTCTATGGTATCCCCGAAAATGAAAATCCCGTTGCCGACGGTTTCAATCATAAACCCGTCTTCATAAAGGTTTTTCCCATCGGTTGACAAATCATTTTCGTATGCATACGCCGCATTGTAATATGCGTTTTTGCCCAAACAAATGACCTTATGGTTTTGGTCGTACGCAAGTGCGCTGTCCGAAACGATGGGCAAGCTTACCCCCGTCGCTTCTTCAAAGAATAGAGCAAGCTCTTTTGCTGCCAACTCTTCACGCGCAGAAGGGTTTGCGGAAATTACAATTTTGTAATCACTTTGCCCGTTTCGCACCACGTATTCATCCGTTTCGGCATAATCATAAACGTGAACACCGTCCGTGAAAATTTGCTCACGCATCGTCACGTTTCCATCACCTTTTGCGTCATTACCGCTATTGTTTGCGGCTGCTTGATTGCACGCCGCCAGCGAACCAACTACGGTAAAGCAAAGGAAGATAGAACAAATCTTATTGATGATTTTTTTCATTTACATTCTCCTTATTTCACCGTAAATTGATAGCTTTCCATGGCGATATTCCCATCGCCGTCGGTCACGTAATAGTAAACGGTATATGTGCCGTATTGATCGGGCTTAAATACTTTGCCGTTCTCCGCCATCACCGTTTCCCAGTTCGGGCACAGCACAACCACGTACACGCTCATCTTATCCGCAGGCGTTGCGTCGTCCCAAACCGTCGCCGTAGCCAAGGTAATGCTGGACGTTGCGGGTACTTCCGTATTTACACCTGACAGCGTAATTTCCGGCGCGCTGGTGTTGATAACATTGATGGAATACGCGTAGATTTCGTTATTGCCTGCGCTATCTTCCACTTCCATATACACAACGTATTTTCCTTTTTCCGCCGCCAAGAAGGTATATTCTTTGGTGTAGTCGGTATCCATATCCAACAATTCACCAGCAACGTCAATGACAAATTTTCCGCTGGGAGCAACCACGTAATACTTAACGGTATAATTCGGGTCGAGTACGTCCGCAACGTAAATACGGTCGATTTGAACCAGCTCCCCAACCTTTCTATATCCTTCCGAATAGGTAGAGAAGATAATATACGGACGCATACCATCCCCTTTTTCGTTCGAGAAGGACTGGTTATCAATCGAATACACGTACGCGGTCGAATACCCGTCCACGCCGTCAAACACGTATTTCACCGTGATAAACTCACCAAAGCCTTGGAAGGGTTCGCCCGAAAGGGTGTTCAATACTTCGATTTTATCCGAACCTGCCATCGAAACGGTGCGCGTAGAGTTAATATATTCAAACGCGAAGTTTGCCGCTTGCTCAAAGGTAACGGTCGTATAAGCGTAATCGTCATCGTTGACAACCATCTTGGCGTTTCCATTCGCTTTTTCAAAGGAAATTTTTACCACTTGCGACTTATCTTCCGCATCGGTCAAATAGATATCCAACGACGAGAATGCGTTTTTATCCGCATCAATTCCCAAGTTCATGGTAAGCGTTTGCGAAAGGACGGAATTGATGAACGCCGCACTTGCGCCGTTTTTCAACGTACTAATCGCCACACCATAGGAACTTGCGCTCAACCCGATATCTTCGCCTTGGAAGTACTTTTCCATAGTCATAGCACCCGTGAAATTTACATCTACGACTTTTGCGGAATATTCTCTTTTTTCACTCTTTCCGAAAGCGCTTGCTTCGTAGGTGATTACTATATCGCCTTCCATTTTGGGCGCAAATACCCCACCCACGATTTCTTCGCTGTAATTTTTAGAAACGTAGTTCACCGAAAGCGTGGGGGCAATCGAATACACCGCGCCTGCGCGATACGCCTTGCACTTCCCTTCGGGCATCGTATAATTCGCCCCGAGAATGAAGTATTCTGGCAAACAAATTCCCGAAACAAACACGGGCGTTGCATCGTCCTGCACGGTCATCGTGTAGCTTATATGGTTGGTTTCGCTGTAATCGGAATACGTGTATTCGATGGTATATTCCCCTGCATATTCGGGAACAAATACGCTGTTTTCCACAGGATAGGACGCATAGGCGCACGTTGCCGTTGCCTGCACGTCTATTTTCCCGATGGCATTTTCCACCGTTATATCAGCAATCTTTACTTCCCGCCCAGCGAAATATTCGCCGCTCGTTTGCGCGATGCTCGCCGTCAAAGGCTGTCTTTCTTCGCAAAGAATGTCAAACGTTTCCACCGCGACGTTGCCAAAATCGTCCGTCGCTGTGTAGCAAACGGTGTACACACCGTAAAAAGCAGGCGTAAAGGTATTGTTTTCAATTTGAATCAAAGAACGGGTTTCCGAATAATAATGTGCGTACAAAACCGTGCGTACGGACAAAGCGTCGCCATATACATCGACTGCCGTTGCAGCAGGAATTTTGTAGTTTTTATTCAAAACCGCGTTGGGAAGCGCACCTGAAAATCCTTCAGGGAATTCCACCGAAATTTCAGGCTTGATTTCGTAATTGATTTTTGTTCTCTCCGTTTCTTTGTTTGCGGCATTTGCCAGTACGCCTGCCGCTCCAAAGGCAACCGAAGAAATTGCCGCCAGCATAGCGGCAACAATCATTTTCTTTTTCGTTTTCATAATTTACCTTTAACAAGATGAAAATAAGTATTCTTCTGCGCCCTATTTTTCAAGAGCGCAGAAGTACTTTTTATTACATTATGCGTTCAAATACGCTTCAACACAAGTCGTCAAGAAGGGTGTCAAAGTAATCGTTGCATCTTCCACGCCCGTATTGAACGCCGCCAAATCCGCAGAATACTTGCTATTCGTTACCGAAGGAGAACCATTAACTTTTTCATCCGCGTAAGGATACGGGCTTGCGGTTTTAAGGCCGATGGTATATACGTGATCCAAGATAGCCGTAGCATACAGTCTCCAACCGAAAATAGACTCTTTCGTTGCGGTACCTGGCATCTTAATAACAAGATTTTTCAACGTGACCGTCATGCCAGAGTTCTGCGCTCTGCCGACAATCGCACCATAGCGGGTAGATGCACTACTGCTGGTCTTCGTTGCATAAATAAAGACATTTTCAACCAACGAGTTGCCTGTTAAAACACCTGCAAGAACACCACAGTTGCCACCAATTGTTACATTGGCAAATGCTACATTTCTTACCGTACCCGAAAGATTTGCAAACAAACCTACGTACGCACCAGCCGTACCATTTGCAGGAACAACCAATTGATCGATGACATGGTTGCCACCATCAAAAGTACCAGTAAACGTAACCTTCGATATCCAATTTGCAATTTCATTTTTCGCTAAATACGTAGCAATATTGATATTTTCCAAAAGGCCTACCGTTTCATTGCCCTTCAAAGTGAGCAAATCGCCAACGTTATCTTGCGAAATTTTTACAACATTCAAGTAATTCTTTACGCAATCGTCAAGGAAAGGCGTCAACGTCGTCTTTACGGTAGCAAATCCCCCCAGGCTGGTATGCAAGGTATAAGAAGAGTCGCTTGCAATATTTTGCTCTGCATTTGCAACGGACGTAATCGCATTATTCAACCCAATGCAATGTACATTGCTCAGTTTGGAAGAACCTTTTACCGCGTAACCGTAAATCGCTTCGTTGGAGTTATTTTTAGGCATGACGATTACAACATCCGTCAAGTTCAGCGCCACTTGATTATTTGATCTTTCACAAATTGCACCAACACGGCCACCTGCCGTCGTGGATTTCACTTGAATCAAGGTGTTGATGACATTCAATCCACCTGCAGGCTGATAAGTAATTGCGCCCGAATTCTGCGCCAAAGCAATATTTGTAAACGCTACGTTTTTAATCGTTGCACCATTAACGTTCTTAAAAAAGCCATTTGCGTTTACCGTCGTCAAGTTATCAATCGCATGATTGCCGCCATCGAATTTACCAGCAAAGTTAACAGCCGTATTCCATTCGATACCAGCAAGGTCGATGTCTTCTGCAAGATAAACCGTTTCGTTGCCGCTCAAGGTCAACAAATCTTCAGCATTGTCTTGCGTGATTTTCAACGCGCTTTCCACCTTAGAACTATATACACCGTTGCTGGTGAATACGGAAACGTATGCTACGGTTTTATCTTTCTCCACGTTCGCGCCGTCAAAGGAAATTACCCCATTTTGATAGGTTGCTTCCACCTTTTGCGCGCCAACGTACACTTCCATATCCGTCGTTTCGGACATATCGGGCAAGTTCTTCATTTCGATAACGCCGCTTTCGCCTTCGAACATATACCCTTCCGCCGTTTCCGAACGGTTTGCAACGGTGAAGTAGTTAAGCAAGTCTTCATCCGTTTCCCCTGCAAGCACAGCCGCATTTGCAACCGCTTTCATGCTTCTTTCGCCCGTTTCGCCGTACGCCGCAATGGTAATTGCTTCCGTTTCGCCCGCTTTTACGATATCAATATACGTTTGTGCGGACAAGGGAAGGTTGCACGCTTCGTCCAGCAAGTTTTGCGCAATCAAGGTTTCCGTTTTGTAAACGATCGTAGAATGGAAAGTATAGGTCGATGCATCTTCAAAAGAAGGCAAAACCCCTTCGTAATCCTTACGGATGGGCTTTTCGCCGTCCGTGACAACAGAATAGAAGGTATAGGATGCGTCCGCGCCGTATGCCGTTTGCAATGCCTGCCAGTAGTCTTCCGTAATGGTTGCACCAAAACGAATACCTACTTCATCCGACGACGTTCTAACCGCCGCGCCTTCCTGCATATAAAATTCGGAATAATCGGGCGTTGTGGTATCCGCAAATGCCACTTCATTATTCAAACCGGGAATCGCAAGCGAAAATGCAACGCCTGCACACAATGCGCCTACAAGAATTAAGTTTTTCTTCAAAGTTTTCATCATTGTCCAAATCCTCCAATCCAGTCAGTAACGTCATATTCCACATCGTTTTCGGGTATCCAGCCGGGCGATGTCGTAATTACGTCTTCCGTTTGCAATTCTAACAACTCAATTTGCAGTTTTTCGTATTGCTTCATAATCTTCTCCTTATCTATTTTGTGCCGTGCCTTTTTATTCTTTTACACCACCCATGGTCACATTCTTCATAATTTTGTTGCGGAACAACATATAAAGAATGAACACAGGGATTGCTACCAACAATGCGGATGCCATTCTCATCGTCGCGTGGTCCATACCGTTTACGTTTTCCAAACTCATTTTGAATACACCGTAGGAAAGCGTAGGATAGGATTTCAAGAAGACGAGAATGAAACCATAACTATTCCAGTTTTCAATAAAGACAATCAAGAAAATCGTCGATAACGTAGGCATCGCGAGCGGTATCATGATTTTCGTCATAACCGTCCATTCGCCAGCGCCATCGAGATACGCCGCTTCCGCGTAATCCTTGGAGAGTGCTTGCATCACCGAATAAACGACCAAGAAGTAGAAACCAAGGAAACTAAACGCGTTCAAAACAACGCTTGACAGTTTTTCATACAAGCCCAGCGATCTAATGATAACGATGAGCGACGGCGTTCCGCCGATGATGGGAATAACCATCGCTACGATAACGAACGTATAAACCCATTTGCTAAATTTATACGGGAAACGCGCCGTTGCGTACGCCACAAGGCAAATCGCCACACATTTCGACAATGCCGCAAGCCCCGCAAACACAAAGGAGTTGATCGTCATGCTAAAAAAGTTTGCATAACCCATCGTTCCATCCGCAAGCAACTGGTTGTCGATTACGAAGGAATCAAACACCTTCTTGAAGTTATCAAACGCCCACTTCCATTCACTTCCATCAGGGAAGTAAATCTTGTGGTTGTACACCGTACGGGTATTTACAGCGCTAAACAGACCGAAAACGTAAAACGAGAACAATAAAACACAGTAGAAGACCAAGACAGCCAGGATGATACAATTAAATACCCCCAGTTTCTTTTGTCTGCTTTTCTTTTGTTTAGACATTCCTTTCACCTCCTTAATCGGTTGACGGGCCGTACTTGGTAAGCAAGTTTCTGGTAATCATCGTAACAGGAACAGCAATCGCCGTCACGATCAAACCAAAGCCGGACAGGACGGGATAGCTACCCATACCGCCGTTGACGGTTCCGTTATACATAAAGTACCCGAGTGTTTGAATTTGCGGGTTGAATTGCGCACCTTTGAAAGCATACCCATTCCCGTCGTTTGTGAAGAACCCAACGAGCGAGTTTACCAAAAGCGTCACAAACGTACCCCAAATCATCGGGATGACAATATACACCATTTCTTTGAAAGGGGTAATACCATCAAGCTGTGCCGATTCTATGACGGAATCGGAGATACCCGCCATCGCGCCCGAATAAACAAGCACCGCTGTACCAAACCCAAACATCCAGTTACAGAATAAGTAATAGAATCTTTCCCACTCCACGTTTTTCGTCCAGAAACCGATCGGAACAACGCCCAAGGTTGACAAAAAGTCGTTCATATAGTATTTATAGATGATGATAAATACCAAGTGCGGAATGATGTGGGGCATATACAGAATTACCTTGAACGCATCGTGCCCTATGTTCTTTTTATAGATATAATAGGCAAAAAACACGCTGGGTATCGTGGAAGTAAAGAACCCAAACGTCCACGCGATCGCCGTATTCCCGATGACCAACCAAAAATCAAAGTTTCTAAAAACGCTGTGTTCGAAGGTGAACACCTTTTTCAAGGTTTGAAGCCCCACGAATTTGTAGCTCAATCCGTCGTATTCTTGGAAGGCGAGCAGGAAGGAGTTGAAGTTTACGTAAAAGTATAAAACCAACACCTGTAAAATCGGCAACGCCATAACCGCGATATAAAATATCAACTGATTGCGCTTTTTAGCAGATAAACCACTTTTCGATTTCAACATAAGTCTTTCCCCTATTGATTATTTGTAAAGTCTGTTCCAGTCATCTTCGCTAATCCACATCCCCATGAAGTATTCTTGCGCGGTCTTCTTGCCTTGATATACAGCCGTCCACAAATGGCTATAACCCTTACCGCAACCAGGGGAACTCAACCAAGTGTATGCCGTATCCAACGTGAAAGCCGTCTTGTTCTTTCTATACGTAGGATGATTGGATGCTTCTCGAATGAAGGTATTGCCAGCCTTCGCCGCCGCACGCATCTCGAACACACTCTTACCAAAGCCAGACAATTCATCTTCTACGGAAGAATAATCGTATTGCACGCCTCTAATCGTACCATTCGTAGCCTTAGTGAAGTTGACAAGTTCCGCATCCGTGTAGCAGAACGCCAAGAATTTTTCCGCCAAATCCACCTTATTTTCGCTGGTCGTTGCATTGATGAACGCATACGCACCAAAGCAATCCACCATGACAGGCGAAGAGCCGTTGCCTTCCGTTACCGTACCTTCATATTGTTGGGGAAGGGGCATAAAGCGGGGATCTTTTTGGGTAGCGAACAAAGGATAGTCTTCCGCTACGCGATCCACCGTACCATAACTAGTTGCTTCGTTGTACCAGTAGCTACCTTCGATGAACATTGCAATTCTTTGGCCGCCAGAAAGGCCGCTTTCCAAGAACGCTTCCTGCGCGGAAACGAACGAGAACGAACCGCTGGAAGAATCGGGATAATAACAGCTTTCATCACCAAACACTTTCGCTGCAAGTTCCAAGCCATAGTAAATACCTGCTTGGTTGTTGATAAGGTGTTGGTTGCCGTTCGCTTCGCTAATAACTTCCTTCGTGATTACAGGGGTATTCCCCGAGAATTCCTTAATCACTTCCACTTCTTGACCATTACTGTTAAAGTTGAAGTTCACGTTAACGCCGTTGATACCCGTGTAGTTTGCATACAACGCGGTGGGAAGCATTTGCGAATAGTGCGTTTGTTCCCCAGAGAACGCCATCGCCCAACCTACCTTTTTGGCTTTGTCGAGCAATTTATAGAATTCTTGATAACTGGAAGGCAAACCGTCATCGTAGTCGCCGTATTCGCCGTTGGGCCCGCAGGATTTCTTCGTGTTTGCGTTTATGATGAAATCTCTTGTACCATCTACACTAATCGTATCGGCAAAATACAATTTTTCCGCCTTGAACATATATGCATCGTAGGTAAGACCAACGTATGCTTCGTAATGGGGAATTGCGTAATATTTTCCATCTACGGCAAGCGTTTCCTTATCGGAATCAAAATACTTGCCAGCAATCGTTTTATTGCCATCATCGGGGTTTTTCGTGTTTACAAGGGTGGTAATATCACGGATAAGGCCTTGGCTAACAAACTGTTCATAGTTAACCTGTTGCGTGAAATACACTTCGTTGGCATCCCCCGTAATGGTACCTTCCAAGGTTTTACCCGAGCAATCCTTATCGGAGTCCAAAATAACCTGTACACCCGTCTTGCCGCCAAGTTCATAATCCGCATATTTTTCTTCAAATCTCGTGATTACGCCGTCAAGCCAAGCGTCGCCTACGCCACCATTATAGTTCCCTACATATAATTGAACTTTGGTTTCGTCAATTGTATTATTCGGGTTGGTTATTTTACAACTCGATAAACCTACAACGGTGCCACCTAATACCGTACCTGCAAGCAGCATTGAAATGATCTTTTTCATGAGTTATCTCCTTGATATATTTTTCGTTTTTATGTTTTTCATTGCAAATAGGTTGTAACGCAAGCCGACAAGAAGTCCGTCAAGGTCTTTTCCGCCGCGTTGAACGCATCAAGGTCGGTATGCAATGTATAGGTACCGCTGAAATATGTGCCCGAGTTTTGTACCGACTCGGTTTCGTTAGGAAGACCGATACAATGCACGTTCGTAAGAACCGACTGTCCCTTCAAAGTATAACCGTAAATTGCTTCGTTCGTTGCCGTACCAGGCATTGTAATCACTACGTTCGTCAAGTTCATCGCCGCCGCATTATTCTGTCTTTCGCAAATAACACCAAAACGGTTCGAACCGCTCTTATTCGTCTTCACTACTTGAATAAATACGTTCTCAACCGTAGTAGTCGTCGTTCCGCCTTGATAACAAAGAACTGCCGTACCCGCAACAAGCGTTACGTTGGTAAACGCCACGTTTTTCACCGTACCGCCCAAATATTGGAAGAAACCCGAACCGCTTACCGTCGTCAAATTACTAATCGTATGGTTGACCCCGTCAAAAGTACCCGTAAAGGAAACTTCGCTGTCCCAAGTAATCCCCGCAAGATCAACGTCTTCAAGCAATAAAATATGCTCATCGCCATTCAAGGTAAGAAGCGTTTCTACGTTTTCTTGTGTAATCATCACCAAGTCCGCATACAAATACGTATCCACACAGCTATCCAAGAACTCCGTCAACGTTTTTTCCGCCGAAGCAAATACACCTAACGTAGAATGAAGCGTATAAGCGCCTTTGAAATAAGACGTCCCAGCCGTGTTGTGAACGGAAGCTGCTTCATTAGGAAGTCCGATACAATGCACGTTCGTTAACGTAGAAACACCTTTCAACGTATAGCCGTAAATCGCTTCGTTCGTTGCCGTACCAGGCATTTTAATCACTACGTTCGCCAAGTTCATTGACGCCGCATTATTCTGTCTTTCGCAAATGACGCCGAAACGGTTAGAACCACTCTTATTCGTTTTAGCCACCTGAATAAATACGTTTTCAACAGTCGAAGTGCTTTCCCCGCCACGGAAAGAAAGAACAGCCGTACCCGCCGCAAGCGTTACGTTGGTAAACGCTACGTTTTGCACTCTTCCCGAAAGAACTCTAAAGAAACCGCCACCACTCGCATCCGCGTCGGCGCAAGTCGTCAAATTCTTGATAACATGGCTATTACCTTCCAAGGTTCCCGTAAAGGTAACCGTTGTGTTCCATGTAATCTCCGCAAGATCAAGGTCTTCCGTAAGGTATACGTATTCGTCTCCGTTAAGGGTCAACAGGTCAGAAGCGTTAGACTGAGCAATCTTGAGAATCTTTAACCCATAATAGGTTTCTACGCATTTTTTATTAAAGACGCTTAAAGTAATCTCCGAATTTTCCGCTTGCAACGCAAGGTTAAACGCAACCTTATCCGTATGGAAAGCAACCGTAGAGTTTTTCAAGTTCACATAGTTAGAACCTGCATACGAATACCCGCCGTCGCTAATACCTACACAATGCACGTTCGTCAAGGTACTAACCCCTTTTACACCGTTGCCGTAAATAAACTCATTCGAGATGTTTCTCGGCATCACGATTACAACGTCCGTCAAGTTCACCGTCACGCCTGCAATTTGCGAATAGTCCACCGTCGCACTCGCACGGCCGCCGCTTGTTTTCGATACTTGAATGAATACGTCGCTTACCGCAAGATGGTTAGACGTTCTCCCCGCGAGCACGCCCGAGTTCTTACCCAGCGTCACGTTCACGAAGGCGATATTTTTCACTTCGCCTGCGATATTCACGAACAAGCCGTAATAAGCGCTGGCGTTGCCTGCCGTAGTCAAATTCTTAATCGCATAACCGTTGCCGTCAAGGATGCCGTTAAAGCTTGCCGCGGTCGTCCAAGTTTCACCGCCTAAGTCGATATCTTCCTGCAATACGATCGTACCGCCTTGCGCATACTTTAACAAGTCCTTATTGTCGTTGGTCAGTTTCAATTCGCCATACTTAAGAGAAATCGTGTAATACGCAAATGTCCCGTTTATTTTCTCAATCATAACGACAACGTTGTTGCCCGCAAAGTTTTGCACTTGTTCCGCAGGCAAAATAAAGCCGTTATCGTAAGCAACTTCCCCAACCGATTTTGCAAACAAGGTAGCTTTCACAACGCTTGTTTCCGAAATCGAAATTGCCAAACCGCCATCCAACGCTTCATATACATCAACAACGTTTGCATACGCCTTAGGCTGAATCCATGCGTTTTTATTGATTGTTTCACTTGCGGAATTATCACAGCCAGTAACTGCCGCGCTGCCGCAAAGATTGATATTTGCATAAATGGTAGACGATGCATCATTCGGCATTACAAGGTTTCCATCTGCCGAACCCACCAAAGCGCCACCCGTCGTTGCGGTGTTTTCCGCATAAACGTGCATTTTGCTATCTTGAAGGGTAACGGTTGCATTTGCTTTAATCATCCCGAAAAGCCCACCGCAAGCATTCCCGTGATTAAAAATCGTACCAGTAATATTTTCCACGGAAACCGTTGCATCCGCTGCTACCACCGATGCAATCAAGCCTGTCGACGAATTCGTGGAACTAATCGTTGCGTTTTCAAAATGCAAATTCTTTACTTTTGCGCCATTCCCCAACGAATAGAACAAACCGCCGTTGGTCGGTGCAAAATTCTTGATGGTATAATTACCGCCATCCAGCACACCTTTGAATACGGTTTCGTTTTCCGCCGCTTGCGTCCACGCAACGTCCGTGAAATCCAAATCCGCGCCCAAGCGGTAATGGGCTGTCGTTGCGGTTTGCAACACCGTCAACCCTTCCGCGTCGATAATTACATCCGTCCAAATGTACACGGGCGTATGGATCAAAACGTCCCCCGTATCTAAAACGAGTGTCGTTTCCCCGACAAGATTAATCTCAGAGAAATCCAACTTCCCATCCGAAACAGGTACGGTGGTCTTTAACGTTCCATCCGTAAGATACGCGCCATCACTTACAACTTGTAAGCCATCCAGCCCGAACGCCTGCGTTCTAATAATATCCGCCTGCGTTTCCCGCGTATGTACAACGGGTACAACGGTAACAAAGGAAATGGCTTGCACCGTACTTCCGCCTTCATCTACGTACGTTGCCGTTATTTGCGCGTTGCCGCGACCAACCGCTACAACTTTGCCGTTTTCCACCGTTGCCACGCCTTCATCCGAAGACGACCAAACCACAACTGCATCGTTTTTGCGAACGCCTTTTTCCTTAACAGTTGCTTGCAACTGCGTTTCGTTTTTATACTGCTTTCCTTCGTATTCCGCCAAAACGAACAACTCGGATTCCAAAGTATTGATGGCGATGCTACCGCTTGCGTTTACGGTGACGTTCACCAAGCACCCCACCGATTTGCCGAGCGCCGATGCCGTCACAATAACGGTAGCGTTCCCCACGGATTTTGCCGTCAATACACCCGACGAAGAAACGCTTACGACATCCGCATCCATGCTTTCGTAAGAGAAAGTACAATCGTTCAAAACTTTCGTACCGTACACCACCGTCGGCAATAAAGTGTGGCTATCTCCTGCGTACAAGGAAAGGGAAGATTCGTCCACCGAAACGTTCAACATATCTAATTGTACGCCGTTGACTTTAACCGTACAAACGTCACTTAAATTCCCCACCTGCACGGTAACGGTCGTTTCACCTTCTTTCAAAGCGACCAGTTTGCCGCCTACCACCGAGACAATGGAAGGATCTTCCACGCTCCAAGAAAGCGTCTCTTTCCCGGTATAGTTGTACTCCAACGCATATTCTTCAAACAATTCCAGCACGACGCTTTCGCTTGCAATATCCAGTTCGATTTTCGTCTGCGATTCGCCACCCGAAGAATTGTTATCATTGTTACAGCCCGCAATTGCGCCCATCGCGATACATAAGCAAGCTGTTGCCAACAACCATTTACTCTTTTTGTTCATACAAATCTCTCCCTAACCTGTTGCTTTTTAAGCTGCTTGGAGTTTTGATTCACCCCAACTTTGTAAATAAGACCGCTATTTTTTTCGTCTTTTACCAAGGCAAAAAATCAATGCCTTTCAACTTCATGATCGCTTCCGTGAAGAAATAATCCCCGTAAATAATGGGTTTGTGGTGACCGCGTTCATAGCGTTCGCTGCCCATTTGCAAAATGCTGTCTTCGGTTTCCGTCCAGTCACACCAGTTCTTTTCCATCGCTTGCAAAATACGAATTGCTGCGGAAATGTAATATTCTTGCTGGTCTTTATCTACGGCTTTTGCAATTTCAATCAAACCGCAAGCGGCAATCGCGCCCGCCGTCGAATCATATAAAACGGGCTGTTCGGGGGCTTTGAAATCGAGCAAAGGCAAATACCCCGTTTTTTCAACGCTTTCAATGAAGTGCCCCGCTACTTTCTTCGCCGTTTCCAAATATCTTTTTTCCTGCGTGTGGATGTAGGAAAGGACAAACCCATACAACGCCCAAGAAACACCGCGCGACCAACTCGATCCAACGCCGTACCCTTGTCCGCCAAGCGTTCCCAAAACAGTATCCGGCTTTTCCGTGTCATGGATAACGATGTGGTTGACCGAACCATCTTCGCGCACATGATCGCGCATCGCCATATCGGCATACCGAACTGCAATTTTCTTAAAACGATCGTCGCCAAGTTCCTTGCTCGCCCAGTACAACTGGGGAATATTCATCATACAGTCGATAATCGTCCAACCAGAGTTGTCAATCTTCTCCCAAGTAACGTTCCAGGAACGGATATAATTCCCTTCCACGTTGTAACGGCTCATCAAAGTCATTGCCGCCAAAAGGTTTCTGTTTCTCGAACGCTTATTGCCCGTCAAGCGGTAATTCGCACCGCTCAAAATATGCCACATGAATCCAACGTCGTGATGCAATTCATCCACGTAATCCGTGAAACAAGTTTCCATCAACTCTTCCGAGCGTTCGGCCGTCAACTTGTAGCATTCCTTGCCCGTGCCTGCGTACATAAGCCACATCAAGCCGCCCCAAAAACCGTTCGTCCAGTTGGTAATTCTCACCCCTTCCGTGCAAGAATCATGTACGCCGTCTTTCGTCGAATAGGGGATTTTATCACGGCTTTTTACGCTTGTACGGGAAAGTTTTTCATCTAATTTTTCCCATACCTTTTCAACCCACTCTTTATTTTGAACAATCAAATCTTTATCTCCCATACTTTCACCTATTCATCATTACGCTTTTCAATGAAGGCATTTTGAAGTTACCTTTAATTGCTTAAAATTCTTCAATAATACCTTATCCCTTTTTTCTTTTAGATAATATTTATTTTCGTCAGCCGTTATCTCCGTATCGGTTACGTTCGTAACAAGAACAGCGTATAAATCCGAATTGCTATTCATTAAGCGAAAATTCTTAACGACAAAATTTTCACACAAGCTTTCCATACGAATCGCATACGTAGGATCAAACAAAGCGGCTACGTTTTTATTTTTAACGTCTTCGTTGACAGGATGCACCACCACGTTTTCCATAACAAAGTTGGAAATGCAGCCAACGCCGACGGGGTATTCGTCTTCCTTAAAGAGCGGAGTTCTGCAATACCTTGCGCCGTCTGCGTTTATTACGTAATTACGATAACCTGCATACACGTTTTTGATAACGATATTTCTAATCGGCGCGGTAACGCTAAGCAGTCTAACGACCGTGTAACAACTTTCCGCATAAATATTTTCAAAAGTAATATCTTCTATTACCGCTCTTGAAAGGTCGAAATTTTCTACCCGTTCCACACAATCGTCTGCGTTGAGCGCAATCATATCGTCGTTGGTTTGCCCACGCGTCAGCGCTCGAATATTTCGCACCACACCGCGCCTTACGTCTCCACCAAAATGAATTCCGTCTTGATTGTAGGCAAATTCGCCGCTCGAAAAATCAATATTTTCAATGAGAAAATCTTG
>JAZOLF010000122.1:0-12195 GCA_045652785.1 Candidatus Scatosoma sp.
TCATTCAAATCGGTTGGGTATGCTTTACTTGCTGGGCTTATGTTGGTTTCGACGGGTTGCGCATCTGGGCAAACGTCTGAGACAAAAAAATATACAGTCACATTCTCGCAGGATGGCTTTGCTGATGTAAGTTATACCGTAGAGGCAGGCGCGTCGATTTCGCAAAAAGATATTCCTGCAACGAAACCCGTAGAAGGCTACACGGTTGTATGGGAAGAAAAGTCTTTGACAAATATCCAAAGCGATATTAAAATCGAAGCGATTGCTACCGCCAACGATTATACGGTCACCTATTTGCTCGATACCGAAGCAGGGGAAACGTTAGAAACAGGCTTAACGCAAACGATTACTTATGATTCGGTATATACTTTGGCGACGCCTACGCTTTATGGTTATACCTTTGTAGGCTGGAAATTGGAAGACGAAACGATTGTTCCCCAAACGGGCGTTCAATGGAAAATTGCACAGGATATTACCGTTTCCGCATCTTGGGCAGGCAACTTCTATACGCTTACCTTCGTGGATCAAAACGGTGTAAGTACCCCTGTTGTGATCGAAAACGGTTCGACGATTGCGGAAAGCAAAATCCCTGCAATCGAACAAAACAAAGTCGGCTATGAATTGTCCTGGGATGTTGTTGACTTCGGTCAGTTAACGAGCAATACCACCGTCAATATCAAAGAAACGGCAAAAACCTATACCGTAACGTATGATGCAGACGGCGATGCGATTGATGGCACGACGGTAGAACTTACCTACGATGCGCTTTGCTCCGCATTGAATATGTCGCTTACCAAGGAAGGCTACAACTTCCAGGGTTGGACGTACGGAGATACGCTTTATACGAATGAAACGAAGTGGAACATAGCGGGCGACGTAACATTGGTTGCAAGTTGGGCGGAAAAAGACAAGGTGACGGTTACCTTCTACAACACGGATGGTGGCGCAACGGCGAAGACGATTTATAAGGGCGAAACCTTGACGGATATTCCTGCGATCAAAACGAAGGAAGGCTACACGGTAGATACCCAAAACTGGTATTTGGACGCTGCATGTACGCAGGTCGCAACGTTTGCAAATTTACAGGAAAGTATGTCCGTTTATGCAAAGGCAACGGCAGATAAGTACGTTATTACCTATTCCGTACCCGAAGATGCAGCCGTGAACAACAAGCAACAAGAAGTGACATACGATGCGGACTATACCTTGAAGACGCCTACGCGTGAACTCTATACGTTTGGCGGCTGGACGACGGCAGACGGCAAAACCATTCCCCAAGCGGGCAAATGGAAGATTGTAGGCAATACCACCTTGACGGCAATTTGGGTAGAAAACTACTATGAAATTACTTTCGTTCATTTAGATAAGTCGGTTGATACGATCAAAGTGGAAAACGGCAAGACGCTTGCGGAATCCGCTGTTCCTTCGAACCAAACGAAGAAGGGGCATACGGTTACTTGGAGCATTAAGGACTTTACGACGATCACGGGCAGTACCACGGTGAACGAAGTGGCTACCCCCAACACGTACACGATTACCTATCAATTAGAGTCTGGTGAATCGATTACGGGCGAAACGACGGTTACGGTAACCTATGGTCAAAGTTTCACGCTTGCGGTTCCCACGAATACCGATGCCACCAAGAAGTTTAAGAATTGGACGATTCTTGGAACGAATAACGTTGTAGCGAATGGTACGTGGACGTATGAAACCAACATTACATTGAAAGCGAACTGGGATAAAGTAGATGAAGAATGGACGAAGAACTACTAATTTTCTCAAATAAAAACTAAAATAGAAGGGGCAGGTATGCGATGAATGCGTACCTGCCCTTGTTTTTTTTGCGGTAGGATTATTGATTTTTAGCGTGCTTTTCCTTTAAATATTCGCTATTTCTTTGCACCGTATTTTTGTGCAATGGATACCAAACCCAAAGCACAATAGCAAGCGCGAAAAATCCGATGGCAGGGACGATGGTTGAGATATTGAAGATGCCTTGCAGGACGGCTGGGGCGTTTTGCGCGCCTTCGGTGTATCCTACCAAGGAAAGCAACCCACCTGAAAGCCCTGCGGCAGCCGCTTGTCCGAGTTTTCTGGAAAAGGAGTAGATAGCATAGATACCGCCGTCTTCCCGAATCCCATTCTTGATTTCGGAATAGTCGATTACGTCTGTAATCATCGCCCAGGATACCATAGTAAACAACCCGAGCCCAAGCCAACTGATGGACTGCAACGCGACGTATGCCCAAACGTTTTGCGGGCGAATAAAGAAAGTAGCCAACGAAATGACGGCAGCAAAAGCGGCGGAAACGGCGCTAATTTCCGCTTTACCAAATCGCTGTGTAAGCGGTTTTGTGAGCACGGCAGCAACCAGCATTGATCCCATCATCACAACGGTTGCAACTGATTGCGCAGTAGCATTTTTATAATAATTCGGGAAAATATACCCCGACATAGATTGCACGGTGAATTGCGACAACAGCATCAAAATAGATGCAACGGTAATAGACAAAACCGCGCGATTTTTTAACGCCGAGAGTAGCATATTTTTTAGCGAATTTTTCTTATGTTGTGCGGGGGTGTCGCTGAGTTTTACCCGCTCAGTTGTTAAATAATAGCATACCAGGTATGCGATTACGGACAAAATTGAGAAAATTCCCGCGATAAAAGTAAATTTCCCGCCGTCCAAATACGGCACTCCGTTTTCGCCTTGGCTGTAAGCAAACAACGGTACGCCGGCCCCAACGATTAACCCCGCCAAAGTGCTACCGATTGAACGGAATGTGGACAGGGATTGACGATCCGCAGGTTCTGCAGAAATGGCGGACGCCATCGAGCCGTAAGGGATATTGATGGACGTATAGAAAATAGAGCTCCACAAAATATAGGTTATAAACAGCCAAATAATTTTGAAAGTATTACCCATATCAGCAAAACCGCTTTGATAAATCAAAAAGGACGCGATGGCGACAGGAGCACACATTCTTCGAATCCACGGTTTGAACTTCCCTACCTTAGTGGTGTGGCTGCGGTCGCAAATTCGCCCCATAGCGATATCGGTGACTGCATCGACGAATCGTGCAACCATCATTACGATCCCGACGATAAAGGCGTCAACTACCATCACATCCGTATAAAATTTCAGCAGGAACGTGGATGAAAGAAGAAAGGTAAAATCATTCCCCAAATCGCCCGCCAAATATCCAACTTTGTCTTTCCAGTTAAACGGTCTCTCATTGTTTTTCACAAAATCCGTCCCCCTTTGATACATATAGGATGAGTATGTCCGCTCCGCTAAAAAAACATACCGACAGGGAAGAAGGTTGTGAAGGAATATGCTTTACGCGCAGGCAGGGGTACTTTTTACTTAAAAAGTAAGATTTTAAAAATTTTCACCGTATTTTCATTGTAATTCGCTGTTTTTTTTGCTATAATATACATTGAAAGAAAATGTAACAAGGAGAAATCATGTCGGCAATTCGTTTTGACAAAGTCTGTTTTTCATATCAAGCAGAAGAGATAGACGATACCCCCTTCACGGAATCTACCGCCGAAGGCGCTTTTGCGTTAAAAAAAGTGGATTTCTCCGTAGAAGAAGGGGAGTTTGTTGCTGTTTTGGGCCACAACGGTAGCGGTAAATCGACGTTGGCGCGTTTGATTGATGGATTGCTGACGCCTACTTCGGGGCAAATCACCGTTTTGGGGTTGGATGCAGCCGGTCCTGCAAACTTGTTTGCAATCCGTAGCCAAGTTGGGATTGTCTTCCAAAATCCCGATAACCAAATGGTTGCGTCGATCGTCGAAGACGACGTTGCATTCGGACCTGAAAACATCGGTATTCCCCGTGAAGAAATCGGCGAGAGAATCGCATTCGCGCTCAAAGCGGTAGATATGGAGCAGTATCGACATTCTACCCCCACAAGATTATCGGGCGGTCAAAAACAACGTATTGCAATTGCAGGCGCGTTGGCGCTCAAACCGAAGATTTTGATTTTAGACGAATCGACGGCGATGCCCGACCCGCTGGGTCGTAAGGAAGTTATGGACGTTGTCCTGCGCCTGAACAAAGAAGAAAAAATGACTGTATTGCTCATCACGCACTTCCCTGAAGAAGCCATTCTTGCGGATCGTGCAATCGTGATGCACGGCGGCGAAATTGTCCTGGAAGGCGACCCGAAAACGGTGCTGACCGACGAAGAAAAGTTGCAGGGCTACTCCTTGGCGTTGCCTTTTGCTTATCGAATTTGCCGTGATTTGACCAAAGGCGGGTTGTCTGTTGCGGACAGTATGGACGAAACCCTTTTGGCGGACGAGATTTTGCATCAAATTCAGCAAAAGCAGGGGGCAGGTATGGATACAAGCCATGTTTTTGTCCGTCCGTTCCCTATAAAAGAGCAAGACGAAAGCGGTCGAGTGGTGGCGCAAAATGTCAGCCACGTTTACAACCCGAAGTCCCCGTTCGAAACGTTTGCCCTGCGCGGCGCGTCTTTGACGGTGGAGTGTGGTGACTTCTTTGGAATCATCGGCTATACGGGCAGCGGGAAGTCCACGTTCGTACAGCATTTAAACGCGCTCTTGAAATTGCCTATGGCAGAGAAAAAGTATCGCCCGAAAAAGCGTAAAGCAAAGAAAACAACGGCGGAAAGTGCGGAAACGCAGGTCAAACTCACCGTTGCAGGCTACGATTTGACGAACAAGAAAACGGACTTCCGCGCGTTGCGTAGAAACGTCGGGATGGTGTTCCAGTATCCTGAATATCAACTTTTTGCGGAAACCGTCTTTGAAGACGTGGCGTTCGGGTTAAAGAATTTTAGTGAAAAGCCGCTCTCCGAGCGTGAAACGGAAGACGCGGTGCGTAGTGCAATCGAGATGGTTGGACTTTCGTACGATGAGATTAAAAATCGTTCCCCATTCGAACTTTCGGGCGGTCAAAAACGCCGAGTGGCGATTGCGGGCGTTATTGTCACAAAGCCACAAATCTTGGTCTTGGACGAGCCTGCGGCAGGGCTTGATCCGCTTGGTAAAACGGAGATTATGGATTTGCTCCACAAACTCCATTCCAAATGGTGTAAGACGGTTATTATTGTCTCCCACGATATGGACGAAATTGCGCAAAACTGCAACAAGGTTGCCGCATTCTCGGCAGGGAAAGTGGTTGCGTTCGGTGCCCCGAAGGATATATTCCATTCCACAGAGTTGGTGGAAGAGATGGGGCTGGATATGCCCTTTACGGCAAAGTTGACGGCGGCGCTCATCAACCGTGGAGTGCAAATTTCTTCCGACCTTACGTCGGCGGATTTCATTAAAAAAATACTGCAATACGCACAAAAGGCGGGGGCAGGTATGGATGCAATAGGGGGTGGTGACAATGTCTGACGTTTCCTTTGGTCAATACTATCCCGCAAAATCCTTTGCGCACAACTTAGACCCGCGCACGAAACTCATCTTCCTGATCATCTATATTACGGCAATCTTTTTGGCGACGACGTTCTGGGCTTTGGGGGTATGCGCGCTGGCGTTCTTGCTTTGTGTTCTTGTGTCCCGTGTACCCGTTGGCAAGATTTTAAAATCCATCAAAGGCATCCTGTTCCTGCTTGCGTTTACGGCAGTTTTGAACTTGTTTTTCTATACACCAAGCGAAGGTGAATCACCGCTTTGGTCATGGAAGTTTATTCAGATTTACGAAGGGGGGCTGTACTCTGCGGCGTTTTTAATCGCGCGGCTGTTCTTGCTCGTGATGGGGTCGTCGCTCTTGACGCTTACCACGACGCCCGTTGCGCTCACGGACGGCATTGAGAGTTTGCTTACCCCGTTAAAGTGGTTAAAAGTGCCCGTGCACGACATTGCGTTGATTATGTCGATTGCGTTGCGCTTTATTCCGATTTTGACGGATGAAACTTCCCGTATTATGAACGCGCAAAAGGCGCGTGGGGCGGATTTTGAAACAGGCGGGCTGGTAAAACGCGTTCGCGCTATCGTCCCCATTTTGATCCCGTTGCTCATTAGTGCGTTCCGCCGTGCAGACGAACTTGGGGATGCGATGGATGCTCGTTGTTATGCAGGGAGCAAAAACCGCACAAAATATAAAAAATTACATTTTACTTGGCGGGATGCGTTGGGTGGAATAGTGATGCTCGCATTGTTGGGTGGCATAATCGTTTTGAAGACGATGCTTGTACCCGCCATCTAAAAGGGGTTTTCTATGCTTTATGTAATCAAAATTGCATACGACGGCTCGGGTTATGCGGGCTGGCAACGGCAAGCCAACGCCCTTTCGGTTCAAGAGTGTTTGGAAGATGCGCTTTTGGATGCGCTTGGCGCGGACGTTCGGGTTGTTGCTAGTGGACGGTCGGATGCTGGGGTGCACGCCGCAGGGCAAATTTGCCACTTTACCGCAGATCTTACAATCCCTGCAAATCGTTTGCCCGATTGCTTAAATCAATACCTGCCCCCGTCCATTCGCCTTTTGGAAGGTTGGGAAGGGAGCGAAGGTTTTGATGCTTGCCGCAGCGCAAAGCGAAAAACTTACCGCTACCGTATCTACGAAGGGCGGCGGGAACATCCGCTTATTGATCCCTATGCAACACGGGTGGAAACCATTCCGCCGATCGAAGAATTGCGCGCGGTGGCGAAACTCTTTGAAGGCGAGCATGATTTCAAGGCGTTTTGTGCCAGTGGGTCAACGGCAAAGACAACGGTGCGGACGGTGTATTCGGTGGACGTTTGCCAAACGAAAGAATACGGCTTGCGTGTGGTGGACATTTTTATCACAGGCAACGGATTTTTGTATAATATGGTGCGCACGATAGCAGGGGAATTGTTGGACCTTGCAAGCGGACGAAGAACCGTAGAGAGCCTGCAAATCGCCTACGAAACGGGGGATCGCTCGTTGCTTGGGAAGACGATGGCGGCAAAGGGACTGACGATGATTTCCGTTGAATATTGTACGGACAATGAATAAAGATTAAGGAAAAGAAAAGATGTATTTACCGAGTTGGTTTTCCATATTTTATACAACGCTAACGAGTTTGGTTATTTGGAACCTAATGGCTACGGAGCAGGCTGCCGCTGTGACTTGGAATGAAGTTGCCGTCACGGCAGGCATTATATTCGCATTATGGATTGCGGCGTTTATCTTGCAGGGCATCGGCTTGTACAAGATGGCGAAAAAGCAAAACATCAAGAATGCGTTTTTTGCGTTTGTGCCCTTTGCGAAATTTTACCTTGTTGGCAAGGTAGCAGGGGAAATTTCTTTCTTCGGGCATAAAGTTCATCGCTTGGGCTTGTATGCGATGATTTTGGAAATTGTCTTATCCGTATTTTACGTTTTCATGTCGGTAGCGATGTGTGTTTTGTACGTCGAAAACGGCCACAACCTTTCTTTGATTGGGGAATTGCCGCAATGGAGCAATCTTTCTTCGTCGGCTTTGGCGTGGAAACAATTTTGGGATATTGCCCAACAAGTGATGAACATCACGGGGCTCATTCACGCAATCGTTATTTTGATGCTCTACTTGGGTTTCTATAAGCGCTACGTATATCGCAACAATATGCTGTTGGCGCTGGGCGGGATTTTCCTTCCTTTTTTCAACGAAATTGCTACGTTTGCTGTTCGCAATCGCAACCAAATTGACTGGGAGTCGGTCAAGCGCGCTCGCCAGGAAGAGTTCCGCCGCCGTCAGCAACAAGGCGGTCAATACGGCCCTTACGGTGGCCCGTTCGGCGGCTCTTACGGAAATCCTTACGGCAACCCTTACGGCGGTAATCCTTACGGGCAAAGTAGCACGCCCCCGCAGGAAAAGAAACCCGACGATCCGTTTGGTGAGTTTTCCGAAAAAACAAACGCGGACGATGACCCGTTCGCATAAGGCAAAAAAATGCATAAAGATAAGCGGAAATTATATTTTCCGCTTTTTTTTATGAAAAAGTATTGTAAAACAGTTTACATCATAACTAAGTTATGATACAATATCAATGAAAGTTATACCTAAAAAGGGGACGGAACGAAAGATGATTTTTGAAGAAACGATTGCCGCAATAGCGACGCCTGCAGGAAAAGGCGGGGTTGCAATTATCCGTTTGAGCGGTAAAAACACGCTGGAAATTGCGCAAAAAATGTTCAAACCTACGGGAAAAACGCAGGTTTCGGATTTTGCTCCGTACCGTATGTATCCAGGGGAAATTGAATGCGGCGGCTTTACCGACTATGGTATGGCGGTCTATTTTAAATCCCCGCACAGTTATACAGGGGAAGACGTTGTTGAATTTCAATGCCACGGCGGGGAGAGTATCGCACGCGGCGTCCTCAAACAAGCGCTCCGTATGGGCGCAAAAAGCGCAAGCAAAGGGGAATTCACCAAGCGTGCCTTTCTCAATGGCAAACTCTCCCTCGCGTCAGCGGAAGGGGTTGCCGATATGATCAACGGCGAAAGCGAAGCGGAAGTCAAAGCGGGCTATATGCTTTATAGCGAGAAATTGACCGAACGGGTTGTTTCGGTGCAAGAGCGTTTGAAGAACCTGCTTGCAGGCATTGATGTTTCGGTGGACTACCCCGAAGAAGACATCGAAGAACAACACGTCCTTGAATTAAAGGCGGCGCTCCTGACGGTATGTGCGGACGTGGACGGGTTGCTTTCCACCTATGCGGTAGGCAAGAAAATTAAATCGGGTGTGACGGTAGCCATTTGCGGCAAACCGAACACGGGCAAGAGTTCCCTGCTGAACCGCTTGATAGGATATGAAAAAGCCATTGTTTCATCCGTTGCTGGGACGACGCGCGACGCGGTGGAAGGGACGATCGAAATCAACGGCGCGAAGTTCAACCTTTACGACACGGCAGGGGTGCGCGAGAGCGAAGATGCCATCGAAAGTATCGGTATCACTCGTGCGGAAAGTATCATCCGCGCCTGCGACGTAGCGGTCTTTGTTGCGGACATTAGTCGCGGGCTGGACGAAGAAGACGCGCGCGTACTGGATATGTTGCAGGGAAAACCGCTCATCAAAGTATTTAACAAAGTGGATGCGACGTCGGACGACACGGAAACGGATGCGGACGTGCATACTTCGGCGGTGACGGGCGAAGGGGTGCAACGGCTCAAACAACTGATGTACGAAAAAGGATTTAACGGCGCAAGAACGGAAGACGCGGCATTCCTGATCGAACAGCGGCACTTTGACGCGTTGACAAGATCGCGCGAACACTTGCAACAAGCGGTAATCGCGTGTGAAACGCAACCGCTCGATCTGATCGGAATCGACGTCAAAGCAGCGTGGGACGCGCTCGGAGAAATCACGGGCGAAACGGCAACGGAAGCAATTATTACGGAAATTTTCGAAAAGTTTTGTGTAGGGAAATAATACAAAGGAAGGCGGAGTGCATTCAGGGTACAAAAGCCGAGGGGAAACTATGGTCAATTTGGAACTTTACAAAGTATTTTACACGGTAGCAAAATGTGGCAGTTTGACGCGTGCGGCGGAAGAATTGTATATTTCGCAGCCTGCGGTATCGCAGTCGATTAAGCAACTGGAAACCCAGTTGGGGGTATCGCTTTTCAATCGTACCCATCGCGGTATGGAACTTTCCCCGCAGGGCGGGAAAGTAATTTTCCACAAAATCGAACAAGCGCTTTCTTTGTTTGAAGAAGCGCAAGTTATGCTTACGCAAATCAATTCGAGTGCGACAGGCACGATCCGCATCGGCGCGTCAGATACGATCTCGCAACACGTTTTGGCAGAAAAGATCGTTGCGTTCCGTGAAAAATATCCTGCGGTCAAAATTGAAATTTTGTCGGGATATTCTCCGCAGACTTCCGAAGAATTGAAGAACGGTGAAATTGACGTAGCGTTTGTCAACCTGCCGATGAAGATTGATGATTCGATGGTTCTGCACGGGAGTTTCAAACGCTTGACGGACGTCTTTGTCGTGGGCGAAAAGTACGCGGAACTTGCTGAAAGAGCGGTGGGGATATCCGAACTCAAAAAATACCCGCTTATCACGTTGGATACGGACACGGTAGCCACAAAATCCTTAAACCGTTTCCTTTCGTCGGTGGGTGTTGACCTTACGCCGTCCATCCAAATCGGCAGTTTTGATATGATGAAACGCTTGGTTTCGCAAGGGATGGGCGTGGGCGTTTTACCTAAGGAATACGCTGAACGCGAACTTGCGGAAGGCAGCCTGAAAATTGTAGAAACTGATCCTGCGTTGCCCGCTCGTTCGGTGGGTATGGTTCTCCCGAAAAACGTGACGGCGTCCTATGCGTTGCGTATGTTTTTGGAACAATTTGGCGTAAAAATCTAACCAAAACCAGCAAAAAACCAGCAAAAAAACAGCAAAAAAGAGTGAAAATCTATGGCAAAACCTAATAAAAATATACGAAATTTTTGTATTATCGCGCACATCGACCACGGTAAGAGTACCCTTGCCGACCGTCTGATTGAAATGACGGGACAAGTATCCAAGCGCGACATGGAAGAACAGTTGCTCGACAGCATGGACATCGAGCGTGAACGGGGTATCACCATTAAACTCACCCCCGTTAGAATGTACTATACGGCAAAAGACGGCACGGAATACGAATACAATTTGATCGACACACCGGGTCACGTGGACTTTACCTATGAAGTCAGCCGTTCTCTGGCGGCGTGCGAAGGCGCTATTTTGGTTGTGGACGCCACGCAAGGCGTGGAAGCGCAAACGCTTGCGAACGTGTATTTGGCGATTGAAAACAACTTGGAAATCCTGCCCGTCATCAACAAAATCGACCTGCCCAGCGCGCGTATCGACGAAGCAAAAGCAGAGATTGAAGACGTCATCGGTTTGGATGCGGAAGGTGTACCTTGCGTATCTGCAAAGGAAGGGACGAATATCGGGGATTTGCTTGAAGCTATCGCCACCTACTTCCCTGCCCCCGACGGGGACACCGAAGCGCCGCTCAAAGCGCTTATTTTCGATAGTTATTACGACAACTATAAAGGGGTTATCCTGTTCGTGCGCATCAAGGACGGCGAAGTCAAAGTAGGCGACAAAATCCGCACCTTCCTTTCCGATACCACCTACGATGTCACGGAAGTCGGAGTATTTGCACCTGGTCTATTCCCGAGAGAGAAACTTTCAGCGGGTCAAGTAGGCTATATCGCTGCATCCATCAAATCCATCCAAGACGTAGCGGTAGGGGATACGGTTACCCACGCTTTGCGTCCTGCGGCAGAGCCGATGCCTGGTTATAAAAAAGTGCAACCCGTAGTATTTTGCGGGATTTACCCCTTGGATGGCAGTAAGTTCAACGACCTGAAAGACGCCATTTTGAAGTTGCAACTCAACGATGCGTCGCTCATTTTTGAGCCCGACAACTCGGTAGCGCTCGGCTTTGGTTTCCGTTGCGGGTTCTTGGGGCTGTTGCATATGGAAATTATCCAAGAGCGTATCGAACGTGAATTCAACTTGGACATCATTACCACCGCGCCGTCGGTTAGTTATTTGGTACACAAGACAGACGGGGAAGAGTTCTACGTAGATAACCCGTCCCATCTTCCAGATCCTTCGGATATCGAATACATGGAAGAGCCGATCGTGAAAGCGGAAATTTACACCCCGTCTGATTATATGGGCGCGGTTATGGACCTTTGTAAGGAAAAGCGCGGCGTGTTCAAGAATATGACTTACGTTGACCAACGCCGTGTGAAGTTGGAATATACTTTGCCGCTCAATGAAATCGTTTACGATTTCTTCGACGGATTGAAGTCCCGTACTCGCGGCTATGCGAGTTTCGATTACGAACTTGCGGGCTATCAGCGCTCGAAGTTGGTGCGCTTAGATATTTTGCTCAACGGCGACATTTGCGACGCGCTTTCGTCCATCGTTTTTGAAGGCAACGCCTACGAACGCGGCAGAACGCTTTGCGAAAACTTGAAAGGGGCAATCCCCCGTCAGTTGTTCGAAATCCCCGTGCAGGCGGCAATCGGCAGCAAAATCATCGCGCGTGAAACGGTCAAGGCTGTTCGTAAAGACGTTTTGGCAAAATGTTACGGCGGTGACATCACCCGTAAAAGAAAGTTGCTTGAAAAGCAAAAAGAAGGGAAAAAGCGTATGCGCCAGGTTGGCAACGTAGAAGTGCCTTCCGAAGTGTTTATGGAAATCCTGAAAACCAACAAAGACTAAGAAGGGTTAAGAATATGCGGCGCAATACGGCGTCG
>JAZOLF010000123.1:0-1684 GCA_045652785.1 Candidatus Scatosoma sp.
TACTTTTTTGTGGCGGATGAGCCTGCGGGACACTGGACGAACCGTATCAAAAAGGATTGGTTCCGCTACTATGAAGAGCTGGGCTTCCGATATATGTTTTGTACGTACGCGCATAGGGCGTCTTCGCTTTATAATTTGGAAAGCTTTGCACGCTACGCGTCCAAATACAAACCCTTTGGCAGTATAACGACGACGTGGATACGCAGCGATTCTTTCTATCTTGGCGCGATGCCGTTTATGGCAAGCGCAGGGCAGTTGCTCTCGGGAAAAATTTCAACGGATGAAGAAATCTTAAAGGTTTACAGTGAGTTCGTTGGGGAAGATTGCGCAAAACTGCTTACAAGTTTAAGTATCGCAACGTATTTTAATGGGTATAACGATTTTTCCGCTTGCTGTGAATCGGAATATTACGTGAAATATGCTTACCGAAAACAGCTTGCTTACGTAGTGGATGAATTACGTAAATATGAGAGTAAAGCGGATGGGCTTGCCAAAGATATTTTGACGGATATTTACGGATACGTTTACAGTATCTATTTGGAATTAGAAATACAGAGCGTCGGCGCAAGCTTGTATGACGGGTACGAAAAAAATGCTATTCCCAAGAAAGAACTTATAGAGCGATTGTGGCAAATCAGAACTGCTTACGATGAGATTGAAGAAAAATGGCAGGTTTTGTGGAAAAAATATCGCAATGGGATTAAGAGCCAAAAAGAAAAGTTTGCGCAACGGTTTGTTTCAAAGCGAAACTTGATAGACCGTTTGATTGTCAAGATTGAGCAAGTCTGTCAGGTGGGTGTGTTATACGCCGATTTAATGCTCCACGACGGCTTTTCCACGGTGCGTGTGAATATTCATGCGAAATATGTGGATGGGGAAGAGAGCCAAGTCTACAAAGGGGCGGTAAAACCGAGTATGACGGGCTTTGATTGCGGTGGTTGCTATACCTTCCGTTATCCGCTTGCTGACAAAAAAGTAGAATATATCACATTTGAAGTATTCGGCGAAGGTGCTTTGTACCCGACGAATTTCCGTTATGTTTTAGACGGAAAGCAGTATGTTGCCGATAGAGTAGAACCCATTTGCGGTTGGGTAAAGAATGCCGAGAAGGTATTGACGAACGATACTCGGTTTGCGGAAATGGGTTATGAAGACGGAATACAGCATTTTAACGAGCTTTCGCTTTCCAAAGAGAAAAGCCGCATAAAAATTTATTTTAAGAAGTTAGTGGGAGAACAGAAATGAAAACGTTTCAAAAAGATAAATTGACGGTAGAAATCTACGAGAATAGAACGTTGATGGGAGAAGCGGCGGCAAGGGATATTAAGGCAAAGATTGCCGAGTTGCTTTCTCAAAAATCGGAAATTAACATGATTTTTGCAGCTGCTCCGTCGCAAAACGACGTGTTGAAGTCGCTCGTTGAAGATAAAGAGATCGAGTGGAATAGAGTAAACGCTTATCACATGGACGAATATATCGGCTTGGATAAGGACGCGCCCCAAGGCTTTGGCAATTTCTTAAAGGATCATATTTTGGGGCTTTTGCCTTTTAAGAGTGCCAATTACATAGACATAACGACAGCGAATCCCGAAGCGGAAGCGGAAAGATACGGAAAGCTGCTCAAAGAAAATCCTACGGATATTGTGATTATGGGTATCGGGGAAAACGGACATATTGCCTTCAA
>JAZOLF010000124.1:0-4417 GCA_045652785.1 Candidatus Scatosoma sp.
TGCTTGTCGTCAAAGGAGGACAAAATAAGCACCTTTGGATGGGGGATCTCCGTTTTAATGCGTTGCGTAGCACCGACCCCGTTCATATTCGGCATACGGATATCGAGCAAAACCACGACCGCAGGGGTGAGCGCTAACTGCTCCAACGCTTGGAACCCATCCAACGCGATTCCAACGACCTGCAACTCATCGTCCGTCGATAAAATCGAGCGCAATTCCTGTGCCAAAGGCTCTTGATCGTCCACCACCAAAACCTTGATATTTCTCATCTTATTTCTCCTTTGTTTTTCCCGTGATTGATTCGTCCCAGGGCAGCAGTACCGTCACTTCAAACCCATCGTCAATTTCGGACGAGATATGCACGCTGCCGCCAAACCGTTCGGCATATTCACTCATGGACGACAGCCCAAACCCAACTTTCAAGGTTGCCGTATCCGCACCTTCACCATTGTCGGAAACAACCAACCGCACCTTGCCGTCCACCGCTTTCAACTCCACCCAAAAAGCGGTTGCGCCCCCGTGCCGAATGGCATTCGAGATACACTCTTTTAAGGTATTGCACAAGAACCGATCTTTCGCAGGCTCAACGGTGATATCTTCGATATCAAACCGAATATTCAGCCCCGTTCCCTGTGCAGATTCTTCGATCACTTTTTCGAGTTCAATTTTCAGCGTTCCCCGCGCGGTATTCCCCGAAAGAACGTGTACGCTTTCGCGCAATTCTTCCAACGCGTGCTTGGCCTGCAAGTTCGCGGCGACAATCTTTCTCTTGGCTTCTTCGGGGTTTTTCTCCATCAAAAGTTTTGCCGATTCCGTCTGCATAATTACGGTTGTAAGCGAATGCCCCGCCGTATCGTGAATTTCCTTTGCGATACGCTGCCTTTCTTCCAAAGCGGTCGCGGCGGCAAGGGAATCATACGCCTTTTGCAACTGCGCGCGGCTGTCCGTCAACTCAGACATGGTACGATCGAGTTGCAAATACTGCCGATAAAAGCCCATCGCAAAGTTCATAAAAAAGAAATGTCCAACCAAGGCAACGAGCGCCCAAACGGATTCGGAGATAACCACGCCGTAAGGCACTTCCACCCCGCTCCACCAGGTCATTGCAGCGCTGCTGGACAGGATATACGCAACGACGGAAATTGCAAACACAAGCAAGGTATTCAACGCTTTTTGGGTTTCGATATAAAACCCTGTCAAAAGCAACAAATACAGCAACACCAAATAGGTGTAGCCCGTAACCACGATCATCAAAGCGGACGCCACCATCTCCAAGATAAAGCAAATCGTTTTCAAGGTGGGCGGTTTTAAGATAAACAGCCGCAAGCCGCCGCACAATGTCAGCGTTGCGCCCGCGCAAATCATCCACACGAAGTATTTAAAGAAGTTGCCTTCGCCCGTGGGGATATTCGACCATAAGAATAAGCGAATAAACAGCCACAGTTCGACCATCAACGTCAGCGCGAAAATCATCATCTTGATCGCAAAAGCAACTTTCTTTTCGTCCTTCCAGTTAATTCTTTCTTCAAAGTATTTAAAAAATCGGCTTTGTTTTCGCTTATCGCGTTTCTTGTCCATAATTTCCCCTTGCGAGCAACTCCCGAATCGACTGCTTTTGATAAGCGTCGCCTAAAAATCCTTCGCCGTAATAACTATACACACCGTCCAGCCCGCAAACGATATGTTCGCAAAGGAGCAAATTGTGGAATTCGCACAGCCATTGACAGCGTTTTGTCGTTTCGTTGTCTGCCGCGGACGGCTTACACGAACCGTTGGGATGATTATGCACGAAGACAAGCCCTGCCACCCCCACAGTTGCAAGCAGTGCAGTAAACTCATCGGGCGGCAAATCGGCAAAATCATTCGCCCACGAAGTAAACCGCTTGCGTCCTAAAATGCGCCCCGAACGGTCCACCATATAACAATCCAGCATTTCCGCTTGCAGGTAAGTATATTCCCTGCGCACAAACGCGCGGAATTCTTCGTCTTCGTAATAGAGCGGGAACCGTTCCTTATATTCCGCATAATAGCGTTGCGCAAACGTCCCAACGCATTTTAAGTACGCCGCTACCGATTCACCCACGCCATCCACTTCTTTCAAAAGCGAAATCGGGGCTTCCAAAATTGCGGGTACCGAGCCAAACTGCGCCAACAATCTATGTGCCAAATCGTTGGTATTCTTGCGCGGCATGGCGTTAAAGAGCAGCGCTTCCAAAACTTCGTGTTCGCAAAGCACCCCTTTATCCAGTTTTTCAATCAAGCGTTTTCTATGCCCCGAATGTTCCATCGTAGCGCCCTTCCCTTTGCCGCAGACTGCGGCGCTCCTTACGATTGCCTATCTTGCGATAGGGTTCGTACTCTATTCCCCCTTATTCTATCATAGAATTTGAAAAATGTCAAAGCCTACCCCAAAAAAAGCCGCCGCATCTATAAAAAATCTCCCGTCCAACCCTACTTTTTTCAAAAAAACCGTTGAACTTCCTGCGGTTTTGGTGTATAATGTAATAAGTGAAAGAATACTCCCCCGCGCAAGGCGATAGGGAAAAGGCGGTAAAAACTATGCATCTTATGGAAAAATACTTCGATGAAACGGTTGCGTTCATCGTGGAAATGTTGCAATATAACTCCGCACAAGGCGAGAGCGAAGACGGCGCACCTTTCGGAAAAGAAACGGCGGCTTGCTTGTCCGCATTCTTGGCAAAAGCGGAAAGTTTCGGCTTTGAAATAAAAAACTACGACGGCTACGTTGGCGAAGTCATTTTTGGCGAAGGCGAGCCGTTTGCAATCTTGGCACACTTGGACGTTGTACCCGCTGGCGACGGCTGGAAATATCCCCCCTTCGGCGGCGTCATTAACGATGATGTGTCCGACGACGGCGTGGCAGGCAAAAAGATTTGGGGCAGGGGCGCGTTGGACGATAAATCCCCCGCCGTATGCTGCCTGTACGCAATGAAAGCGCTCAAAGATCAGGGCATCACCCCTAAACGCCAAATCAAACTCATTTTGGGCTGCAACGAAGAAAGCGGCTGGAAGTGCATCGAACATTATAAACAAGTGGCAACCATGCCCAAAGAAGGGTTCACCCCTGATGCCGACTTCCCCGTCATCTACGCGGAAAAAGGCATCCTGCATTTCACCCTTTCTTTCGCGATTGCAAATGCACCGTTCAAGACTTTGACGGCAGGCGAACGGGTGAATATGGTTTGCAGCAAAGCGACCGCTCTGCTCACGAAAGACGCAGGTCAAGCGCTCTCCCTGTACGAAAAGTTTACCGATTGTTTCTACGACAACACGACGGGTTATATGGTCACGTATGGCAAGTCGGCACACGCATCCACACCGCACAAGGGCGAAAACGCGCTTGAAAAAGCGTTTGCATTCTTTGCGACCATCAACGACGATTGCAAAAAAGTGTACGACGTGCTGTTCGCTGACGAGTACGCTTTAAAGACCATGCAAGACGAAACGGGCAACCTGACGATGTCCCCGAACTTGGCATCCTACGAAAACGGGATTTTAAAAATCACGGTGGACGTTCGTTTCCCTTCCACGCACGACAAGGACGAAGTCCTTGCTCCCTTCCTTGCGGCAGGGATTGCTTGCGAAGTGAACAACTACCAAGCCCCCTTGTATAACGACCCGAACGGCAAACTCATCCGCACCCTTTTGGCAGTTTACAATGAAAGTATGGGCACGGACGCAAAGCCTATCGCCATCGGCGGCGGCACGTATGCAAGAGCGCTTGAAAAAGGTTGCGCCTTCGGTCCTGAAGTACCTGGGGAAGAAAGCACCATTCACCAACCCAACGAGTTCGTCACGTTTGAGCGTATCGCTCTTATGAACCAAATTTATTACGATGCAATTCTTCGCGTCACCTGCCAAGAAAAGCACCGCGTAATGATTATCAAGACCACCCGCAAATAAACCCTATAACGGTACTATGCGATTCCAGCACCGCCCAAAGGGCGGTGTTTTCCTTTCAAGCACTCCACCAACGCGTAGCAGGCGATTCCCTGCCCTTCCCGTCATTCAGAGCGCAAGCGTTGAATCACGTTCACCAAGAAACAAACCTGCTTTTACCCATTTTTCTGCATACAGCAACCAGACCCTTCGCCGTCAGAACACTCCGCTCAGAATGACCCGACGGCACCACAATCCCGTGTTATCATATATTTTTATTACATTTTTGGGAAAATGTATTGTAAAATCCTTGACAAAACAAACCCCGAGTATTATACTGTATTATATACAGCAGTATTCAAACACAAAAAACAACAAAGGAAAAAAACGAGTATGTTGTTCGATATCAATCATATTTTGTATATGGTAATCTCAGGCTTATTAACGGCAGGCGGTCTGGTTGCGTCGGTATATTTTTGTAAAACGCAAAAACAAAAAGATTTCGTGCTCCGCCTTT
>JAZOLF010000125.1:0-8858 GCA_045652785.1 Candidatus Scatosoma sp.
CTTACCGACCACACCGCTGTCCAGCAATTCCTTGATTTTTAAGAACGCAGGCGCATATCGCAAAACGTGACACACGATTACCTTTTTTCTATACTTTTCGTTCGCCGCAAGGAGTTCATACAACTCATCTTCCACAGGCGAAATGGGCTTTTCGAGCAAAATATCATACCCGAGTTCGAGCGCGCGCACGCACATACGAACGTGGTCGCGGTCTTGCGTAGCGATTACGAGCGCATCCGAGCGCTTTTCTTTCAAGAACTCTTCGTCCGACAAAAAGCATTGTTCATCCGTGAGTCCCCACGCCGATTTCGCAAGTTCAATCTGCTTAGGATTGCTATCGCACATTGAAACGATTTGAAACTTATCTTTCATATCGAACATACACTTGCCGTAGGTATAATGCCCGCGAGAGCCGCAACCCAAAATAGAAACCGTAAATGCTTTACCCATTTTTCATACACTCCATTAGGGATTTTTAACAACCGCGCGCAAGCCACGCCCCGTCTTTTTGACCGAAACAGCTTGTTTATCACCGAAATTATATGTAAAATCGACGCCCTTTTCCGCTTTAATCTTTATAAGATAAGCGTCCGATTTGCGTTTCCACGCCACCGCAATTTTTCCCTGCTTTGTGCGGTATTCGCCTTTGGCAAAATCAAGCGACTGCGACAGCGCAGGCGCAACTTTCACCCTATCTTCGGAGAGTTGGATACCCAACACGTAGGAATACAGCCACTCCACACACGAACCCAAACTGTAATGGTTAAACGAGTTCATCGACGGGGTTGCAAACCCATCTTCTTGCGTGTAGCCGTTCCAGCGTTCCCAAATCGTCGTCGCGCCGTTTTCAATCGTATAACCCCACGACGGGTAGCGGGTTTCCTGTATAATTTTGTACGCCAACTCCGTTTCCCCGATTGCGCACAGGGCAGGCAACAAATATTTCACCCCGATAAAACCTGTGGTCAACCGTCCGTCGTTGCGCTCAATCGCCGCAACAAAATGCGATTTAATTTCATCCGCCGCAACAAAGTCCACAGCCAGCGCCAACGCGTACGCCGTTTGCGAATCCCCTTGCACTTTCCCATTATCGGATAAGAAATTCGCACGGAAAGCGGCCTTAATACCGTCGTAATGCGCCGCATATTTTTGGGCGTTTTCTTCGTCCCCCACAATCGCGCACATCCTGGAAACCAAGTACGCCGACAGCCCGAAGAAACATTGACTAATCGTTTGCACGTCGTCTGCACGTTCGACCGACAGCCAGTCCCCAAACGGGTTGTTTACCTTAGAAAGGTATTTCTCGCTGTTGCGCAGGTAATATTCCACGTGCCCAATCGCATAAGGCAGGTTGTCTATCAACACTTGCTTATCGCCGTAGTGCAAATAATGGGTGTACGGAATTACGCAAATCGCATCTGCCCAGCCAGGTACACCTGCCGTCGTCGGCGAAACAGGCGCGATAAACGGTACAAGCGACGGAATTTTTCCATCGTCTAAAACGTCCGCACGAATGAGTTTTAAGTAATTTTCAAAGAACGCATTGCAATCGGCGTTGTACATCGCAGAGTTGCAAAACACCTGCGCATCCCCCGTCCAGCCCAAGCGTTCGTCGCGTTGGGGACAGTCGATCGGAATGGATATTAAATTATCCAGTTGCCCCCACAATGCGTTGTAATAGACCTTATTCATAATGGGGTTCGAACAAACGAACCTGCCGTGATAGTCAAGGTCTTGGCTAATGGCAACCGCCCGTATGCGGTCAATCCGCGCCGCGCCATCCGCCTTAATTTCCGCATAACGGAAACCGTGGAAGGTGAACGTGGGATCAAAGCGATCTTTCCCACCCGACAAAACGGCGATATCTTCCGCCTTTACTTTGCGCAAGTTTTCATAATACAGCGTGCCGTCGGGGTTGAGCATTTCAGCGTGCCGAACGGTGATTTTTGTCCCCGCGTCGCCCTTTGCCGTAAAGTTTAAAAAACCTGCGATATTTTGCCCAAAATCTAAGCGCAAAGTGTTTTCGTCTTGATAAAGAACGGTAGGCGCAAACTCCGCCACCCGCCGAACGGGTTGATAGGCATACGGTTGCAATGCCACGTCCAAATCACACTCCCGTGCGCTGGGCAGGGTTGCAAGGTCTTCTTTCGGGGAGGTAAAATCGACATACTCCCCATCGAAGAAGGACGAAGAACGGATGCGAGAAGAACCCACTTTCCAAGCGCTATCCCCATCCAAAACACAAACCGAGCCGTCCTTGCAGGTGAGCGTAATTTTCACATACAGAGCCGTTTCATCGCCGTAAAAGTTCGGCCCCTTGTGGTAGCCAAGCCTGCCCGCATACCAGCCGTCGGCAAGGGTGATTGCCACCAGGTTGTCCTTGCGCAAAAACTTCGTGATATCATAGGCGCACAGATGCGCATATTTGTAGTAGTTCGTCCAGCCAGGCATAAAATAATCCCCTGTGGATCGCCCGTAGATTTCAAGCGGAAAAATGCCAAGCGCGGAAATTTCCAGCACGCATTTTACAACCTTTTTATCCAAGCGGAATTGCCGATAAAAAACGGGCAACCCCGACAACGCATTTTCAGTTTTCGGTAAAGCCTTAATCCACATACGAACCTTTCCGTATGGCCCCCATTTTGCTTTGCGTATTTGGAAATACGCCATAGAATACCATGTTAGGTACATTATAACACAGTTTATTTTGTTTTGCAATACTTTGACAAAGAAAAACACCTACCAAAAGGCAGGTATTTTTTTGCTTTTTAGCAGGCAAGATGCTATCCTTTTTCGACAATTCCGTACCAAACTATAACTTCTATAAAGAATATCACAACCAAAACAAAACGAACCGCTTATTTTTTGCCGATAAAGAAAAACAGGGCGTGTTCCCACGCCCTGCTCTTATATTAACCTTATATCCTATACTCAAATTCCATTTGCGTCAATTGTACACCTAAATTTTGAGTGACATACGGCATATGTGCAAACTTCTTTTTATTGATACTTTGATACAGCAAGCGATTAAAAACGATACGATTTTCCACTCTGGAATACATTACGATATACCAACTTGCAGAATAATTATCCCCACGATTTCTAACGTAAGCGCTCAACGTTGGTTCATCTTTGAATTCTATCAATTCCCCAAAAAAGAAAGCATCATATCCTATGATAAATTCTGAAACGAAAAGACTTCTATACTTCGCTTGCAATTTTTCCAAATTGTCCGTAAGGCATTGATTAAACTCCGTTTCAGTTTTCCATTTTAGAGAAAGATACACATCTATGTCCGAAGAATGGTAATTATACCGAACATACGAAAAATTTTCCACGTGTTCCATATCCACATCTTCGGGAAATATCGAAAACGAAGTGCGAACATACTCATTTCTTAAAGTTTCATATTTCGCAAAATCTTTCGTTTCTTCGTATTTGTAATCGCCTTGTCCGCATGCGCCTAACAAGAAGATTATAACGCTAAAAACCATCCCTATAAACAACTTAAAAAATCGTTTTCTATACATTTTTATCCCCCCAAAAGCTCGTTTTATTATTGTTCCCCAGGTTTCACCACGCATCGTACGCATAGTTTACCACAACGTTGGCATTGCTGTCAAGTATCGCAATAATATTTCCAAACAAATCCTTTCGGAACGCGTATCGGTTGCCGTTGTACAATAGACCTATCGGCCCCGTCGAATTGTAATAATACTGCAAGCCGTCGCTCGATTTCAATACCCTGCCCGTATGGTCATTGAGAAAAATAATATTCCCTTTTTTCGTACGCCTGCCTTGCTCGTCGTATTCAAACACCAAGCCGTCAATGCTCTTCAGCCGTCTGCCCTGCGCCCATACAAGCGTCTTCCCGCGATAATTGATAGGATTTCCCATCACATCGTATACGATCACCTGATCGCCAACCGACATCACTTTCTTATCCGTACAAGAAAGCATTATCACTTGGCAACTTTTAGCCGCCCGTCAAAGGGTCTTGAAAAATAGGCAACCTGGGCGGATTAAAAGTGAACGCTATGAACGCCACGGCAACCGCAATCAAGAGCAACACCGCCACCCACGACCGCGTCGGCGAAAAGTTATTCGAGAACAAATGATACTCCAACAAATACCCTATCCCCGCCGCAACAAAGAAGAAGAGAATATTCACCCAGTCAGGGGTTTTCCCAAACGCGCCGTTTGCCGTGTAGAACAGAACGGGAACGGCAAGCACGCCTGCCAAAATTCCAATCAGTTTAATCCACCAAAACCCCGAAAATTCGCTGCGGAAGAAGAGACTCTGCACCACCGCAAATAGGAGCATCGGAAAAAAGAGTATCTTCATATGCTCCCAAGTTGACTCATTAACCGCCGAAACGGGCGCGAGTGAAAACGCCCCCGTCCAGTCGAATAAAAAATGTAAAATCGTACCCAACGCCACCGCAACGGTAAACCCAGCAAACTGCCAAAACGCCACTCTTTTTTTCATACTTCCCCCGACTTTTCGTATAACGCATTATATTGAAAAAAACCAAAAAATATGCACGCCCCACCGCAAAAAAACAGCAGGCTATTCCTGCTGTTTCCTTACTATTTATCGCTACAATTATAACTTTCCCGCTTCTTTTAAGCCATAAAACAACTCTTTCTACCGCGCTCAAAGAAAATCAAAGATTTTTCGAAACCCGATAGATTCAAGTCAATCCGTACGGTGTCGCCATACAGCAAAAAAGCACAGGAGCAATTCCTGTGCTTTTTGCTGGTGACCCGTACGGGACTCGAACCCATGTTACCACCGTGAAAGGGTGGTGTCTTAACCGCTTGACCAACGGGCCATATTCATATTTTCACTTGAACACTCGTTCAAACCTTGTATAATATACCACCTTTTTTCGGTTTTGTCAATAAAATATCACTCCTTTTCGCAAAAAAATGAAACAATTTTTTCGCTGCTTGGTAAAACACGAAAAAATCACCCTTTACAGGATGGCTTTTCATTCCATTAAAACGAAACGGAAACAAAGAAATACACAGCAAACAACAAGGCAGAAAGAAAAGCGTTCCCACGACAAAAGGAAACGCCTTAAAAACTATTTTAGAAAATGAAACAACCCAAACCGTCCACACTCTAATTAAGGGGTTCGATTTAGGTTGTTATTGTGCAGTGGCTACAATCTGAACCCCTGTCTAATTTTAGGGGGTGAGTTGCACGTAAGTGGAACCGCTCATTCTATCATTTTTCAATCCCATGAAAGAACAAGTCAAAGCATGAGCGCCCTTTATCACTCGGACAAATCGTATTCTGTAAAGAGAACTTCTTTGATTTTTCCATTTTGAATACGCAAGGTTTTCGCCTCGTATGGCGTAAAATCAACGGTGTAAACACCTAATTTCTTACAATCGATTTCACACGAAACTGCTTTGCCTGCACATTCATAAGCGCGAAGCACGTAGCCTTCACCGTCTTCTGCCTTTTTGAACGCCGAAAGCACGATATTTTCTTGACTTATCGCAATACCTTGATAGGATATGGGCAGACAGCCGTTATGATGATTTTCCATAATCGCGGTCAAGGGCGTGTTCAACTGCAAGGCTCTTTTCGTTATACGCGCGACGTCCTGCGTCGTTGCGGGCATCAACGCATACGAAAATTCGCAAATACCTTGATCGGTATAATTAGATTCCGTACTGCGTTTCAAACCGTGATCGCAATAAATAGGACTTCTAATCCCAGTCAAAGCAAGCTCGTTGCCGTTGGCCGAATAGCTTTATTTGCTATCGTTCAATACAGCAAGTCCAACATCCGCACATCCCAGCATTGCCCATGTAAGCGCAGGTTCTTCCTCGCCATTGCAAGGTCTTTCCAATGCGCCAAAAGGAATTTCATAAAGACTTGTCGGCGTGTTCGTTTTCACGGGAAATGCAAACTTTAACATTTTGTGTTTCTCATTCCAATTCAACTTGACCTTCACCCGCACAAAATCTTCCCCTGCGTGCAAAGTATAATACTGCGTTAATTCCGATTTCCCATAGGAAGAACAAACCTTCACCGTTTCCTTAATGGCGTTCGATTCTAACTTTTCTACCTGCAAACATTCAAACGCGTCGATTTCCTTATCAAAATGATTTTTACCGTGGCTCCACGTATCGTGTTCACTCTCATCAATAATAACGGTGCGCGAGGCCGTGGCAAGCACTTCTTGGTTGGTGCGCTTATCGAAGATAGAGCTTACGTTCCCCTTTTCGTCAAATAAAACCTTGAGAATATCATTTTCCAAAACAATATCCGCGCAAAGCTTTTCACGGTGCGCATAATCCCCTTGCGAACGGAACACCTTATTGAATTCGTCGGATGGTTCATAGTAATATACCGCATAGCCAAGCGCCGGAACTTTGGCACGGAAAATTGCGTTATCGCGCTCAAATACGGTTAATGCCTCCGAAACAACGTTCTCAAAAGGCAAAGCATTCCCATTTAAATCCTTAATAGCCGTAACGTGATTATTTACCATAATCGTTTCTTCCACTTCAAAGGCATGCGGATTAAATACGATAATAGGCAACCCATAGGATTTATTGCTGGTATCAATTTTCCACGACAATGTTTGCAACGCGCTGTTCTTTTGTTTTTCCGCAATGGAAATCGCTTCGTAGCCCATATACAAGCTATCATCGTACGCGCTTTTAACACAACATCCACCCATAATATCGTGGAAAGCAAGGAAGTTTAAATTCTCCCAACCAGTCTTCATTTTTTCTGTGTCGTATTTTTTGCCTACCAAAAGCTCCGCAAGGACGGAATATCTTTCCGCCGCTGTCAGCTTGGTATCTCCCTTTCTAAGCAAGGTCTTTACTTCCGACACCGCCGAATAACACCCACTTGCGTGATGCTGCAATTCATCCTTGACGACCAGCAATTCATTCTCCGATTCGTATTTTTGGAAAAATTCGACGGGGTCAGCCATACTCAACTCGTACCTGCCATCGTCCTTTTTATTATATTCTTCAATCAAGCGGATATTTTTTATCGTCGGCCCACCGCCATGATTTCCTACGCCATAATAGCCCATGAACTCAGTTCCATGATAAAATTCAGAACAGTTATCCAAATAAGTTTCCAGCTCTTCAAGGGTATTAAATCTCTTGCAATACGCCTCGTAAATACGGAACGCCGTCACACGAGAGCCATCAGGCGCTTCCCAAGTAAAGACATTTTCTTTCATGGATTTTTCGTACTCCATCGGGCGCATGTACACGTAATATTTCATCCCGCTTTTTCGCAAAATTTGCGGCATCATTGCGTTGTGCCCAAAGCTGTCAACATTGTAACCCACCAAAGCCGTTTTCCCAAACGTTTCCTGGAAATATCTTTGGGAATACAAGCTCATTCTTGCAAAATGCTCACCGCTGGGCAAATTGCAGTCTGGCTGCACATTCCAACCGCCAACGATGATAAAGCGACCTTCTTGGACACGCACTTTAAGTTCTTCAAACATATCGGGATCAAAATCTTGAACCCATTGATACACCGAGGCTGAAGAGCAAACGAATTTAAAATCAGGAAACTCTTTCATACGATCAAGTGCAGAACGAATGGTTGCTTTTGTTTCACAGCTCCCTTCCTGCCACGACCAAACCCATGCTGGATCCAAGTGAGCATTACCTATCATAAAAGCTTTTTTCTTATCCATAGTCATCACCTTAAAGCCCAATTTTTATTGAATACAGTATATCATTTATTATCGTTATTGTCAATAACAAAAGAAATTTTTTAAGCAAAATTCTCTTATTTCTTTCTGCTTATTTCCGCTCCATTCCCACCACATACGCGCAATCACCCAAAAAGGAAAACCGCCCACAATGGACGGTTTTCTCTTTTTTGTTGACTCTATCGGGACTCGAAGCTACCACAACAACGCTCAATCCCTTTATTTATAAGGGATTTTTAATAATTAGCCCAACACTTCCCCAAAACAAAAAAACGCAAAAAGTCTTGTTCTTCATTGGAAAACGCCCCCGTCGGAACATAGTTCCTTGTACGGGGGCTTGCTCTTTTTCAAGCCCATAGAAGGGCTTGCACGCAAGGGGAAAACAATTCACCCAAGCGCCCTGCTTACTCTTGTTTTCCCCTTGCTACCCTTTTCGTTTCACTAATAAGGGAAATATGATGGTCGGCTCAAGTATCGAGATAGTCCCAAAATAAGTCAAATCCTTCTTGAGCTGGTCGTTCTCTTTTTACTTTTCTTTTCATCTTTGCATTTTTCTCAATCAAAGAATCTATCTTTTTCTGTTCAAAACGATGCAGATAAGTCGGATTCTCTTCGGTATTATAACCAATCGTATAATCATATCCACGATACGAAAATAATCCGAATAAATTACCTTTTTCATCTCTTTTCATTAAAAGTCTTTTCGCATTATACTTTTTTTCATAAAAACCCCTTGACATTTTTAAAAATACAACATATAATAATGTTAGTCCACTGGGACATTTGCTCGACCATCATAGGTCGGGCTTTTTTTATTTCTTTTGATATTTTTGAATATAATGATGATGCCTACGTTTCAAAGTATGCAATCCCACATTTTCGCCATTTCCATGATCGATGCAATTTCCCCTTAAAGGTGGGAACTTGATCAATGCCGATCTCGGCAATCGATACTCGATGCGCAAAAATATCCGCAAAACAATCGGTTGCAAACGCGTCGTCATACGTAAAGAAGGTAAAAAGCTGGATATGTGGGACGTTTAGAAAATAATTCCCAAAAACTGCCCCACACTTTGAAAATTTCAAAGGAATTTTGCATAAAAAAAGACCGATTTCAGGCGAAATTTCGCTTGAAATCGGCTAAAAATG
>JAZOLF010000126.1:0-4168 GCA_045652785.1 Candidatus Scatosoma sp.
CGGCGTTATCCTTTGCGGTTGTCACCCTGGCGACTGCCATTACGTTACGGGCAACTACTATACCAGAAGAAGAATGGCGCTGTTGTATAGTTTCTTGAACTATATGGGGATCGAAAAAGAACGTACCCGTATTGAATGGGTTTCGGCTGCGGAAGGTGCAAAATTCTCTGCGGTTATGAACGATTTCGTAAAGCAAGTGACGGAACTTGGTGAAAACAAGCGCTTGACCGACCTTCGCGTAAAGGAGGGCGAATAAGATGAAAGAAGTTGAATTGAAGATGCTTGAACGCGCAAAAGCGCTTTTGGAAAGCGGCGAAGTAGCGCGCGTTATCGGTTGGAAGAAAGGTGATTTTTGCTACGATCCTTCTCCCGCAACGTTTGAAACGGTAGAAGAATTGAAGGATTTTGTTTACGACTGGTTCTGCGGCGCAAACCTTTCCAAATACTTGATTGCTCTTTCCAAGAAAGAAGGCAAAACGGCTGTATTTTTGAAACCTTGCGATACGTATAGTTTCAACCAGTTGGTAAAAGAACACCGCATCAACCGTGAAAACGTCCACGTAATCGCGGTGGAATGTCTTGGAAAATTGAACATTGAAGCGATGAAAGCGCAAGGCGCGTCTTTTGTGACGGGTGTTGAAGTTGTCGGCAATGATGTAAAAGCACTTTCTCCCGCTGGCGATGTGACGTTTGCAAAGCCCGACGTTGTTCTTAGCAAGTGCGCGGTGTGCAATAAGACCCATCAAGTAAAAGATGAAGAAATCATCGTCCACGAACGTCCCGCTCGTGACGTAAACCGTTTTGCGGAAGTTGAAAAACTCGAACAAATGACGGAAGATGAACGCTTTGCGTTCTGGCGCGAACAACTCTCGAAATGTATTCGTTGTAACGCTTGTAGAAACGTATGCCCTGCATGCTCGTGTATCAAGTGTGTGTTTGACAACCCCGCATCGGGGATTGCGGCAAAGGCAAACGACGATAAGTTCGAAGAACAGTTGTTCCACGTTATCCGTGCATTCCACGTAGCAGGCCGTTGTACTGACTGCGGTGAATGTTCGCGTGTATGCCCCCAAAACATTCCTTTGCATTTGCTCAATAGAAAATTCATCAAGGACATTGATACTTTCTACGGCGAATACCAAGCAGGGGAAACGGCAGAAGGCAAGACGCCGCTTACGTCCTACACGGAAGGGGATTTGGAAGCAAAAGACGTGTTTAAAGGAGATGCAAAATAATGTTGAAGATTGCAAAAGAAAATTTAAACGCATTGTATTCTAAAATTGCGGAAACGCAAGGTTTGTTTATTCCCATCAAGAAAGCAGGCGAAGTAAACTACGCGGTTTGGGGCGAAGGCAAAGAAGTTTCCTTGGAAACGCTCAAAACGGTAAAATCGCCTAAAAACGCATTCTTCCCCCAAACGGAAAACATGATGAAGTTCAAAACGGACGGCAAGAATTTGGAAGTAATTGACGTTCGTAAGGACTATTTGGCGGAAGGCAAAACGTTCGTTATTTTCGGCGTAAAAGCATGCGACTATAAGGCAATCGAAGTTCTTGACAAAGTGTTTCTTTCCGATCCCGTTGATACCTATTATCAATCGAGAAGAGAAGCGGCAACGATCGTCACGTTGGCTTGCTCCAAGCCCGAAGAAAGTTGTTTCTGCGGCGTGTTCGGCATCGACGCAACCGCTCCTGCTGGTGACGTAACCACTTGGTTGGATGGCGAATATCTCTACTGGCAAGCAAATACCGAAAAGGGTGAAGCGCTTACGGCGGCGGTGTCGGCGCTCTTTGCGGATGGCGGTGAAGATGCAGTAGCAGCGCAACAAGCGGCAACGAAAGAAGTTTTAAAACTTCTTCCTTACGCAGCGCTTGATCTTTCCAGATTTAAGCCCGAAAACTTGAACGATTTGTTTGCAGATCCCGCTTGGGCGGAATTGTCCGAAGCGTGTCTTGGTTGCGGTACGTGTACTTTCGTATGCCCGACCTGTCAATGTTTCGACATCCGTGATTTCAAGACGAGCGAAGGTGTACTTCGTTATCGCTGCTGGGATTCCTGTATGTATTCGGATTTCACGTTGATGGCACACGGTAACAGCCGTAATACGCAAATGCAACGTTTCCGTCAAAGATTTATGCACAAACTTGTTTACTATCCTTCGCAATACGACGGCACGTATTCCTGCGTAGGTTGCGGTAGATGCGTGAACAAGTGCCCGCAAAACTTGAACATTGTGAAAGTTATCAAAACGTTAGGCGGTAAAAACAAAGATTAACGAAACTCTCATTCCTAAAATCGGCGTGATTACCGACATCCGCAAGGACACGCCCGGCGTAAAAACTTTCCGCGTAGTAGGTACGGACGCGAAGAAATTGTTTGAACATATGCCTGGTCAATGCGCGATGGTATCCGTACCCGGCGTTGGCGAATGTATGTTCTCGATCACGTCTTCTCCCACAAACCAAGAATACATGGAATTCTCCATCAAAAAGTGCAGTTGCGTGACGACGGTATTGCACGCTTTGGAAGTAGGTGCGCAAGTGACCGTTCGCGGCCCTTATGGTAAGAATTTTCCTGTGGAAGGGGATTTCAAGGGAAAGGATTTGCTTTTCATCGCAGGTGGTATCGGTCTTGCGCCTTTGCGCAGCGTTATCAACTACGTTCGTCACTATCGTGAAAACTACGGCAAAGTCGTAATCGTTTACGGTGCAAGAAGTGCGGACGATTTGGTGGACTTTGAAGAAATTCAAACCGAATGGAAGAACGAACCGAACTTTGAAGTATATCTTACGATCGACCGTCCCCAAGAAGGATGGGATGATCACGTAGGTTTTGTACCTTCCTACGTAAAAGAACTTGGCTTGGATAAGAACATGACGGCTGTCCTTTGCGGTCCCCCGATCATGATTAAGTTCACGTTGCAAGGTCTTTTGGAACTTGGTTTTGAAAAATCGCGCGTATATACGACGCTGGAACTTCGTATGAAGTGTGGCGTTGGCAAATGCGGTAGATGCAACGTTGGCGACAAGTTTGTATGCAAAGACGGCCCCGTATTCCGCATGGACGAACTGGATGAACTTCCCGACGAGTATTAAGGAGTAAGACAATGGAAAAAATGGTAAACGTATTTCTTTTCGGTAAACGCTATCAAGTTCCGGAAAGTTTGACGATTATGAAAGCGATGGAATACGCTGGCAATCAACTTGTACGCGGCTGTGGCTGCCGTAACGGTTTCTGTGGCGCATGCGCAACCATCTATCGTATCAAGGGCGAACAGGAACTCAAAACCTGTCTTGCGTGCCAAACGAAAGTAGAAGAAGGTATGTACGTAGCAACGTTGCCTTTCTTCCCTTTGGTAAAGCAAGTTTACGACATTGAAAAGGTAAAGCCTACCCAACAAATTATGATGCAGTTGTATCCTGAAATTTACTCCTGCATCGGTTGCAACGCTTGTACAAAGAGTTGCACGCAGGAACTCAACGTTATGCAATATATTGCATACGCGCAACGTGGTGAATACGAAAAGTGCGCGGAAGAAAGTTTTGACTGCGTTATGTGCGGTGTGTGTTCTTCGCGTTGTCCCGCTGGTATCTCTCATCCCCAAGTTGCGGTGCTTGCGCGCCGTCTGACGGGTAAATATCTTGCTCCGCAATCGGAACATCTTATTAGCCGTGTAGAAGAAATTGACAGGGGTGATTGCAAAGCGGCTTTGGAAGCGATTATGAACACGCCTTTGGAAGAACAAAAGCATCTCTACAACACGAGAGAAATCGAAAAATAAGGAGTAAGCGCGATGTATCAATATACTGATGAACAACTTGAATCGATGAAAAAAGTAGAAGCAAGCCGCGCTGCTCGTATTGAAAAGTTGCACGCAAGATTGTCGGCGGAAGAAAAGGAAGCCGTTTTGGCGGAATTCCACCCCGACTATATCACGACGGCTTACGAAGAATTGAAAGTAGGTCAAAACAAGGGCGGCAAAGTATTGCACGAACTTGCGGAACTTTTGCAAGCACATTCCCGCGTTAAGGATATGAAGATTGATCTTACCAAAATCGACTATGACGTAGATGTTTTGGTTATCGGCGGCGGTGGCGCTGGTTCTTCGGCGGCAATCGAAGCGCATGAACGTGGCGCAAATGTTATGATTGCGACCAAACTTCGTTTG
>JAZOLF010000127.1:0-7900 GCA_045652785.1 Candidatus Scatosoma sp.
CCACGAAAAGCGCCGTATTGATAACGGGAACGATACCCGACGCCACGAATACCGCCACCAAAGAGTTCGATTTTTCAAGCAAGCGATACAACAGCCCCGATACAAACCCCGCCACCGTCGTTTTGACGATACAGGTAAACACCGTCACCACAGGGCTATACGTCCAAATAACAACGTAGAAAGGAGCAAGCCCCATAACTACCTGCACCAAGACCACTACGCCACAGGCAAACCCAAGCGCCATCCCAACCCACGGCCCAAACAAAATTGCGCCGAGCGCGATAGGAATGAGCGTAAAGTTGAGTTGTACAGCACCGATCGAAACCGTGCCGCCAAATGCCTGCAACACAATCACGAGCGCAAGCAAGACCGCTGCCCCCGTGATTTCACGGGAAGAAAATCCTTTTTTTACCATAATTGAACTCCGTCGAATCTTATTAAAATAAGTATCCGCAAAAAAATGTATTTGCAAACAAACCGCCGTTTTTTGGTCAAACCGCTTATGCGTATCCGCCACGAAGATTTTGCCGCATAAAAGCATTATACCCTATTTTTTTTCGTTTTGCAACAAAATGAAAGCAGTAAACGGGAAAATAACCGCACCTTTTTCGAAAAAATAGAATAATATGTATTAGAAATACAAAACCGCAGGCACTTTTCTATTATTACATATCCCCTGCGGTAGAACACAGGAGGTTTTTTATGAATTGCTTTACGCAGGGTAACACTACTCTTTGGATTTTGATTGCGCTTTTGGTACTTGGCTGCAAAGACGGCATTTTTTCGTCGAACGTGTTGTGCGGTTGCGGCTTGCCCATCATCGTAGCGCTTTTGTATTGTCTTTACAAGAACGGTACGCTGTCGTCCCTTCTCACCCCCAACTGCTGCTGCCAACAAAGTTGCTGCTAATATTCTCCTTAACACGGAACGGAGCCGCATTTGCGACTCCGTTCTTTTTTATGCTTGTTGTCTTAAAAAATACGCTTGCAGGGCAACGATGGTCTTTGCATCATTGATTTTTCCCGATAAAAGCATTTCTTTTGCCGTTTCCACGGACAAAAACACCGTTTCCACAAGTTCCCCTTCGTCGGGCTGACTTGTCTGCAATTCGCCTTGCTTTACATAGTAAATGTAGATTTTTTCGTTCGTATAACCAGGCGTAGGATAGAGCACATAGAGTAGTTCCGCATCTTCGGGTTTTGCCACCACACCCGTTTCTTCGCGGAGTTCGCGGAGCGCCGCAAGTTTCGGATCTTCCCCCTTTTCCAACTTCCCTGCGGGAAGTTCCAGCATCTCTTCCCCATAGACGTAGCGATATTGCCGCACGAGCGCCACTTTGCCGTCCTGCACGTATAACACGCAAGCCCCGCCAGGATGCTTGATACACTCCCGCTTGCAAGGGTTGCCCGCGCCGTCTAACACGTCGTCGTGGGTGACAGTTAAAATCCGTCCTTCAAAGACTATGTTTTCTTTTATCTGCTTTTCGATGAGCGCCATACTCCACCCCCATTTTTCTTTGAAAATATTATATCACAAAAAATAAAAATTACCAAGGATTTTCAGGCAAAACACCTTGATTTTTTTTAAAATATCGTTTATACTTATTTTTACAGAGTTCGACAAGTTCACACAACAAGGAGTGCATTATGCAAATTCAAGGGGATACGTCCGTCAACAAACTCATATTGCTGTTTGTCTTTGACAAAATGGAGAGCGCACTTTCCGAGCGCACCATCATCGAAATGTGTACGACGGGCAACAACTGGCTTAACTATATGGACTGTATGGAACTGCTGCCGAAACTTTTGGACGATGGGTTTATTTGCCGCATTTCTTCATCCGACGAAGAGCCTTTATACACCATCACAAGCGACGGCAGAGAAAGTTTAAACAGTTTCTATATCACCATCCCCAAGAGTACCCGTGATGATATCACGGCATTCGTAAAAAACAACAGCGGGAAACTCAGAAACCGTCAGGAATGCAAATCGGACTACTTCCAAAACAAGGACGGCTCTTATACCGTATTTTTGAAGATTCTTGCCCCTGCCCAACCGATGCTGGAATTAAAATTCGTGGTGCCAGACAAAAAGACGGCGCAAAGCATCTATAAGAACTGGGAAGTAAAGGCATCGGAACTCTATTCCGCCATCTACGAAACTTTGGTTGATTAACACACGAAGGAGAACAACTATGTTTACATACCGAACGCAAGGTACTTGCGCAAGAATGATCGCTTTTGACGTGGACAGCGAAAACAAACTGCGGAACGTGCAGTTCGCTGGCGGTTGCAACGGCAACCTGCAAGGGATTGCAAAACTGGTAGAAGGTAGAACCTTGGACGAAGTAGCCCCCCTGCTTTCGGGCATTCGTTGCGGGATGAAGAATACGTCCTGCCCCGACCAACTCTCGAAAGCCATCCAAGCCTATAAACAAAGCATATAACCAAAAAACGGAGCGTAAAAACGCTCCGTTTTATTTTTCTATTCCAAGCAAATCATCCGCCGATATCTCCAAAACCACCGCCAACGTTTTGATATAAGTCGCCTTTGGTTCGTTCACGTCATTTTCCCAAATGGAAATCATCCCGTTCGACACCCCACCAACTTCGCCAACTGGGGTTGAGATACTCCTTTCTATAAACGCAATTCTTTCATTCTTTTCCCTAATCCTTCCATACTCTTAGTTTATTAGAAAACTAAGAAAAATACTTGACGTCTTAGAAACTAAGATCATAATATCAAAGATATTCTCACCCCAAAATATATCAGCGCGCATTGCAAAGTTATTCTCGCCAAGAACGGATTGAAACAAATCCGCTTCCACGATTTCCGACACTCCTGCGCATCCTTGCTCCTTGCCAACAAAGCAGCGATGAAGATGCTTCAAAACTGGCTTGGACACTCGGATATGAGTACGACGGCAAATATTTACAGCCACGTCAATCATACGAGCAAACTGGCAAGCGCCGAATTAATAGGCAACATTTTGGGCGCTTGAATAGAACAAAAAAGCCTTGGAATTCGTTCAAAATTCCAAGGCTGTGGTTGAAGCGACGGAACTTGGAGCCTTTTAATGCTCTCTGACTCCCTTTATTTATAAGGTTTTCATCGTTGATATTTTCGCCACAGTAACCGCATTTAACTTTGTTTTTTTAAGAAATACCGTTTTTACGCAAGTCTTTTCAAATTTATTTGCATTAACCTTTTGTCGTACAATTTCAAACAACTCCGTAGGCACGATTTGCGGATAGATATTATCCACGATTCCATCGACTTTCTTATACGTACCCGAATATTTTTCGGGGCTCAATATGCCGTAAACCGTATTTTTCGCAAGGGATTTTCCTTTATGTAAAACGCCTTTCGTGATTGCAGCGAATTATTTTTTTCTCTTTGATAAGCACATTGCTTTTTCGCATCTATCCTTTTGCAAGATTTTTGCGCGGCAAGCCACCCCAAAAAACATCACTTCTTAGTCGCCACCAACGTACCCAAGTATTCATCCAAGAAAAATTCCGCCGTCTTTTGGAAGAAAGCATACGCCTTATCCCCCTTGAACGCAATGCGCGCGGTCATATTCCCAAAATACCGATCGATAATCTGCACAAACAGGAGCAATTGCTTATCCCCCGACCAAGCGAGCGATACAGCGTCCGCATAGGTAAAGCCGTCCGTTGTCGTCAACGCGCCGCAATCGTTGGAGTACCCAAACTGTGGAAACCGCCCAAATACGTTTTGATTTACTCCAAACGGAATTTCCTTATCGCCCTGCGCATTCGTATAGCGGAAAATACCTTTCGTTTTATCTTCAAAGACAAACGAGAACTTTTCAATGCCCATTGCGTTTGGTTCGCATACGTATTCCACGCCGTTCAACTCCGCGCGCAAGGGGGAATCTTCCGCACCTTTTACCGCACGCAAGGAAAGTGTTTCGATCAAATCACTCAATTCCTGTTGTGCTGCCTTGTCTTCGGGTAAAGGCTGGTCTTGGATTTGGTCTATGAACAAATCTTCCAAATCCATAAAAATATTTTCACGAACAAAGTGTCCGCCTTGGTTGTCTGAATTGCAAGAAAAAATAAAATTCTTTTCAGGGCAGCAAACGGTTATCTGGTCGCCCATCCCGACGAATGCAAAGGCATTTCCAGCCACCCGCCAAATTTGGTAGCCGTACCCCTGGTGATAGGCAGAATACAACGCAGCATACGCGTTATCGACAACCTTACTCGTTGCCTCGCGCAGGTATTTTTCGTTCATCAAACGCTTGCCGTTCCAAACACCGTAATTCATTACAAACCGCCCAAACGCCGCCATATCGCGTAGCGTGCATACCATTGCGGAATCCCCCCACGAATCGCCATTCGGCGTCTTCAAAATGGTTGCGGTTTGGAACGCGCCCATCTCATTGAAGAGTTTTTCTTTCAAATAAGTGAGTAGGGATTTCCCCGAAAGTTTTTCCACCAAAGCGGAAAGCACTTGCGATCCAGGGCTGTCGTACGCCCAGATCGTCCCCGACGGGTGCATACATCTTGGTTCGTTAAAATAATGGTGCGTTCTATCGGGATCGCCGCTGGAAAACCAACTCGAAGATCCCCCCACCGTTGTCATCGTCAGCATTTCACGGATCGTTTGTTCCTTCAAATACGGAGCGCACTCCCCGTCGATTTTTTCAGGAAAATAGGTATAGACTTTATCGTCCAAGTTCAGTTTCCCTTCTTCTTCCAAAAGCCCTATGGCGATACCCACGAAACTTTTTGTTTGCGAATATTGCCTATGGCAAAAATCTTTATGAAAGGGTTTCCAGTACGCTTCCGCAAAGATTTTATCCCCTTTCATAAACAGCAAACTATGGGTTGCCGCGCCGCGTTTTTCAAGTTTTTTAATAAACGCCGTAACGTTTTTTGACGAGATCCCCGCCTGTTCAGGTGTGATTTTTTCAAACATAGATTCCCCCCACTTTTTGTAGAATAGATAAGCGCAAACCCTGCGCACGCAAAGGCATTTTATATGAAAACAAGTTTCTCTTATCCCTTTCGTTTCAATCGAAAATCCGATTGTTTGCATTATACCGCATATTTTTTCAAAATGCAATACTTTTAAAAAAATATTCCTTAAAAAAATAATTGTGTTATTTTATAAAACTCTATAAAATTTGCTTGCCTTTCCTTTCTTGCGGTGCTATAATCTTGCCGTTTACGATAAAAAGCATACATAAAGGAAAACAATTATGAAACCCCAACTCCTTCTTTCTTTGAAAGGCTATAAGAAGAGCGACCTGTTCCACGACCTAATGGCTGGGCTGATGGTCGCCATCATCGCGCTGCCCCTTTCCATCGCGCTTGGGATCCAGTCCGTTCCCGCAGAAGTTTCCACCAACGGCATTCAATTCGGAATCATCACCGCCATCGTCGCGGGGTTCTTCATCTCAGCCATGGGTGGCAGTAAACACCAAATCGGCGGCCCGACGGCGGCGTTTGTCGTTATACTTTTTGGCTACCTTGCAAACCCCGAAATCGGCGTACTTGGGCTTGCACTCGCAGGCATTATGGCGGGCGTCCTTTTGGTTGTAATGGGGCTTTTAAAAGCAGGCAACGTAATGAAATTCTTCCCCTATCCCATCACCATCGGGTTCACGACGGGGGTAGGCTTGACCTTGCTCATCGGTCAAATTAAAGATTTTTGCGGCTTTGACGCAAGCGGCACGGAAGCGATTGAAAAAATCATCTCTTATTGCGAACACATCACCACGTTCGACCTTGCAACGTTTGGGATCGGGGCTTTGGGTTTGCTCATCGTTCTCTTCCTGCCCAAAATCAACAAAAAGATCCCCGCGGCATTCGTCGCCTTAATCGTCTGCACGGGCGCGACGTTGTTTTTAAATGGCGTTTGCAACACCGAAATCGCCACCATCGGCTCGAAATACGGCGAAGTAAAAGCAGGTTTCTTCCCCATTGATTTTTCGAAAATCGCGGACGTTAAGTTCGGGGCGCTGATCGTTCCGAGTATCGTAATCGCATTCCTTTGCGCGATCGAGAGTCTGCTTTCCGCGACCGTCGCATCAGGTATGACAGGCGCGCCGTTTAACGCAAACCAAGAACTCATCGGGCAAGGGGTTGCAAATATCGGCTCGTCCCTGCTTGGTGGGTTGCCCGCTACGGGCGCAATCGCGCGGACGGCAGCAAGCATCGAAAACGGCGCAAAAAGCCCCTTAGCAGGTATCTTCCACGCAATTTTCCTGTTGATTATGTACTTTGCTTTAATGGGCGTGTTGCAATACATTCCGCTTGCTGTATTCTCGGCAATCCTTATCTCCGTTTCTATCAATATGAGCCGTTTCCCCTTGTTCTTCAAGTTGACGAAGTTTGGCGTACGCGACAGCATCATTTTGCTTATTACGTTTGCCTTGACCGTTGTTTTCGACTTGACCTACGGCGTGTTGGGCGGCGTTGCGGTAACTTTCCTTTTGAATATCCCCCACATTAAAACGGGACTGACTTTTGAAGAAAAGGAAAACACGGAACAACCCGAAACCACCCTGCTTATCGTGAAAGGCTCTATTTGTTTCTTGAACGCAAACAAACTTGCATGCGCCATCGAACAATCCCTGCAAACGGCAAATGCCGTCACGGTGGACTGCTCCGACTTGGAACGCTTGGACGAAACGGCTTTGGAAAAATTAAAAGATGCCGTAAAGAAAGCGCAAGCCAGCGGCAAAACCGTATCTTTTATCAACCAAAATGAACTCGTATCGGCAAGATTTGAAAAATTCTATTCCTTGGTATAAACCACTATTAGCGGCGTACAACACGCCGCTATTTTTTATCTCATCCCCCTTTTTAAGTTTTTAGAATAAAAACGTAAAGAATAGTTGCGAAAAGGAAAAACCTGTGCTATAATGAAGGCACTATGAAAAAACATACTTTATATTTAACGTCGGCTTTGGCTGCTTTGGCCTTTGCCTGTATCCCTACCCTTTCCGCCCCCAAAGCGGACTATACGGTGACCGCAAACGCTGCATCTTACTTCACTACAACGCCTACGGGTTATACAAAGGCGGAAGACGTACAATACGTTACGGCAGGCGGCTACACGGTGAACTGGGGCGCGCGCGGCGAAGATTGTACTTTCCTTTCTTCCAAGGCGATGTCCTTCTATACGACGGCCAACTGCTACGAAACTTTCTCTAAGTTAGGCGGCGGCAGTTCGCAATCGAATGCCCATCAAAGTTCGTTGTATAACGCCTTGAAACGCTTTATGACGGACAAGCATAGATATGAAAACGAATACAAACAAAACAATACGTACTTGCAATATACGGACTGTGTAAGCAACGGCTACAACAATTACATTTCATCTTTCTATTCTGGCACGAAGATCGGCCCGACGTGGTCTGATCAATCACCTGAATGGAACAAAGAACATACTTGGCCGAACAGTAAAGGGTTAGGCGGCTACGACGAACACGATGTCATGATGATTCGTCCGACAGCGAAAAGCGAAAACAGTTCGCGTGGCAACACCGCTTACGGTCAATCGAGCGGCTACTACGATCCAAACGGCGAAGGCGCGGAACTCCGTGGCGACTGCGCGCGTATCGTTCTTTATATCTATACCCGCTGGGGCAACACTTCTTATATGTGGGGCAAGAGCGGCGTTATGGAAAGCATGGACGTCCTTCTCAAATGGATGCAGGAAGACCCTGTTGACACTTGGGAAATGGGTAGAAACGACGCGGAACAATCCATCACGGGTACAACAAACGTGTTCGTCGATTATCCCGAACTTGCTTGGCAACTCTTCGGCAAGGCCGCTCCTTCGGGTATGAATACCCCTTCGGGCATCGCAAACGGCGGTGAAATCGTTCCCCCCGTGGTAGATCCTGACCTTCCCGACACGCC
>JAZOLF010000128.1:0-5062 GCA_045652785.1 Candidatus Scatosoma sp.
CCGAGCAAGAGCCCAGGAAGGACCGATACCCTACTTGACTACTACGTTGACAAGTCATCTTACAAGCAAGCACAACATATTTTCACCGGTAACACCCTTCAATCTATCAGCCATTTCGTAATATTTACGGAATTGACCTTCTTGAATGCCGTAAATTCTCTTGGTCTTTTGCTTTTCACGCAACTGCAAGCCGTATTCGGAAACCTTCTTTCTTGCAGCGCCGTGTTGACCGGGAGCAACGGGACGCTTATTGAACGGACATTTGTCCATATAGCACTTGTCGCCCTTCAAGAACAACTTAGCGCCTTCTCTTCTACAAAGTTTACATTTAGCTTCTCTGTAAGTAGCCATAATTTCTTCCTTCCCCCTGATTATACTCTACGACGTTTGGGGGGACGGCAACCTTTGTGGGGGATGGGAGACACGTCAGAGATGAGCGTGATTTCCAAATCACAGGTTGCAAGCGCACGGATCGCGGATTCACGACCAGCGCCAGGGCCCTTCACGTATACTTCAACGCTGCGAAGACCGTGTTCTTTTGCTACCTTCGCTGCGGTTTCTGCTGCCATCTGAGCTGCGAAAGGAGTACCCTTTCTCGAACCCTTGTAGCCAAGCGCACCTGCGCTGGACTGAGAGATAGCGTTGCCAGCCATATCCGTTACGGTAACAATCGTGTTGTTGAACGTAGATTGAATATGAACTTGACCTTTGTCAATCTTTTTAATTTCTTTACGCTTTCTGGAAGCGACTTTCTTAACTTGTGCCATTATTTATCGCTCCTCCTTCTTACTTCTTCTTACCTGCGATTGCGCGAGCAGGACCTTTACGCGTACGTGCGTTTCTCTTCGTGCTCTGACCGCGAACGGGCAAGCCCTTTGTGTGACGGATGCCTCGATAGCAACCGATTTCCATAAGGCGCTTAATGTTCAAGGAAACTTCGCTACGAAGTTCACCTTCTACTCTCAATTTGTTATCAATATATTCTCTCAATTTGGAAACGTCGTTTTCGTCGAGATCCTTAACTCTGGTATCAGGGTTAATGCCCGTTTCCGCGAGAATCTTTTTGGACGTGGTCAGACCGATACCGTAAATGTAGGTAAGGCCGATTTCCACTCTTTTTTCTCTGGGTAAATCTACACCGGCAATACGTGCCATTGATTTCTGTCCTCCGTTAATTTTTTCTTCTTTTTAATATTTTTTGTTGCATATCACAAACGAACTGACTTTTGGGCAGTGGAAAATGCCTTCCAGCCTTGTCCGTATTATCTTCGTTTTTCCTGTTTTTGGGGGCTTATGAAAAATTTTCCGATAACATGAAAGAGCGCACCATGCCTGTAAACGCCGATTTTTTATAAAAATCGCATTTTACAAACGTGGCGTACCTATTCTGACGAATCAATTTTCGTCTATTTTAACGATAAAATCCGCCGAATTTCCGCAATTTTTGAACGGAAATTCAGCCGTTTTTAGTCGTATTTACCGAGAAAAATCTTCCCGTTGCCGCTCTACCCCATATTACAGCATAATGAATTATACCATACTTTTTCGGGGTTGTCAAGCGTTTTTTAGCCCTGTCTTTGTTTATGGCTCTTACTTTTCGAACAAATTACCATAACTCTGCCATTTCTTTTGATAACTTTGCACTTATCGCACATAGGTTTTACAGAAGGTCTTACTTTCATTGTATTTTTCTCCTTGATTTTTCTAACTATCCAACCTTTGGGTTGGGGTAAACGTCGCGTGAATTACGACTTGCTACGCCACGTGATTCTGCCTTTCGTCAGATCGTACGGGCTCATTTCCAACTTAACCGTGTCGCCTTCGATGATACGAATATAGTTCATCTTCAACTTACCGGAAATATACGCCGTGATAATATGACCGTTGGAAAGTTGTACCTTGAACGTTGCACCGGGCAACGCTTCGATAACTTTACCTTCCGCCTCAATTACGTCGTCTTTGGACACAGGACTTCCCTCCGAATTCTTTTTCTTTCTTTATCAGCGCAGCCTTACATGGTAAGGATTTCTACGCCGTCTTCGCGCACAACCACGGTATTTTCGTAGTGTGCCGCAGGTTTGCCGTCAACGGTCACCGCGCCCCAACCATCCGGAAGGACTTTGGTTCGCCAAGTTCCCATCGCAATCATCGGCTCGATGCAAAGCACCGTACCCGCCCGAAGGCGAATACCTGTGCCCGGTCTGCCGTAGTTCGGTACAGACGGATCTTCGTGCATTTCCCTTCCGATCCCGTGACCAGAATAGGAACGAATTACGCCGTATCCAAAACTTTCAGCATGACGCTGCACTTTTGCGCCGATATCGTAAAGCGGTGTGCCCGCTTGTAATCCTTCGATTCCCTTAAAGAAACATTCTTCCGTGACTTTGACAAGTTTCTGAACATCTTCCGCAACGTTGCCGATGCAAAAAGTTCTACAAGCATCACCGTGGTATCCGTTCTTATCCGCCACCACATCGACGCTGACGATGTCGCCGTCTTTCAGAATGGTATCGTAATCGGGAATTCCGTGAACCACCATTTCATTAACCGATACGCAAGCCGACGCAGGAAAACCACCGTAGCCTAAACAAGAAGGATTTGCACCCGATGCACGAATGTATCTTTCGACCAGTTCGTCCACTTCTTTGGTGCTCATACCCGCTTTTATTTTCGATCCAACAAAATCCAAAGTTTCCTTTACGATTTTGCAAGATTCGCGTATCAAGTCGATTTCTTTTTCACTTTTGACGAAAATCATTTTTACTTATTTAAAGCGTCCAGCTTTTCGCGGATTTCCGCAAACACTTCGTCCGGCGATGCGCCACCTTGAATATTGATGATCAACCCTTCCTTCGTATAGTAGTCAATGAGCGGCGCTGTTTGCTTGGTATAAACTTGCAAGCGACTGGAAACGGTTTCAGGATTATCATCCTTACGTTGGTCTAATTCACCACCGCATTTCACGCAAGTCATATTACCGTTCAAACGGGACACGTGATAACTTTCGCCACAACTTTTGCATACCCGTCTGCCGCACAGCCGATCCATCAGCAACGACAAATCTACGTCGATATTGATTACAGCATCAATTTTTTCAAGCCCTGCCAACATTTCCGCTTGGGGAATTGTGCGGGGGAAACCGTCGAGCATATATCCGTTTTTCTTGCAATCGTCTTGCGCCAAACGCGTTTCAACGATTTCACAAGTAATATCATCGGGAACGAGTTGTCCCTTGTCGATAAACGACTTTGCGATGAGACCAACGGGCGTTTCCGCCTTCATGTGCGCTCTAAAAATATCACCCGTCGAGATGTGGGGCATACCGTACGTTTCCGTAATTTTGGACGCCTGCGTGCCCTTACCCGCGCCAGGTGCGCCGAGTAGAATAATGTTCATTTCAAATACTCCGCAATACTGCTTTTTATCGCTCCTGCGGCTTGCTTTTCCGCAAGCCGCAAAGCGTTTTTCTTATTTTAAGAACCCTTTATAGTTCTTCATCATCAACTGAGCCTGCAACTGCTTTTCAAATTCCATTGCGGACGATACTACGATCAAGATACCCGTCGTAGAGAATACGTTAACAAGGTCCAGCGATACGAAGGAGAACACAACCGAAGGCACGAATGCGATGAGCGACAAATAAATTGCGCCGAACAGCGTGATGCGGTTGGAGATCTTCTTCAAGTAATTTTCCGTCGCCTTACCGGGACGAATACCAGGGATAAATCCACCGTTTTGTTGAATATTTTTCGAAACGTCTTCGGGGTTGAATTGCATTTGCGCATAGAAGAACGAGAATGCAAAAATCAACAAGCAAAGCACCGTCGAGTAGATGAATACGCCCCAGTCGTTAGAAGACGAACCAGACATCCATTCAGCCCACCATCTTGCAAACCCGTTTTCACCGTTCTTAATCATGCTCGCAATGAGTTGCGGGAAGGAAAGAATGGAGAACGAGAAGATCAGGGGCATAACGCCGCTGCCTGCAATACGGATGGGAATGTTCGACGATTGACCGCCGTACATTTTTCTACCCTTGATTTGTTTTGCATATTGTACGGGTACTCTTCTTTCGGAAAGATCCACGTAAACGATTGCAAAGAAGATAACGATTGCAACCAAAATGAATACTACAACCGAAACGATGTTGCTAACACCCGCTTCGTCCGTACCGAAGTTTCTGATTTTATTCAGGAGCAATTCACCTGCCGTCGCAATAATACCAACGAAGATGATCATGGATTGACCGTTGCCTACACCGTAGTCGGTGATACGTTCACCGATCCACATAACAAGCAACGCGCCCGCCGTGTACATAATCGTCATGAATGCGCCCGTCAAGAATTTGTTGCCGCCGAAGAATTGCGTATCCAACGCGTTGTTGTTATTCGCGAAGGAAATGATAATACCAAGCGATTGTACCACCGCCAAAACAATGGTCAAATATCTGGTATATTGCGAAATCTTCTTACGGCCTTCTTCGCCCTGTTTCGAAAGGTTTTCAAGCGCAGGAATACCAACACCCAAAAGTTGCATAATAATGGACGCGTTGATGTACGGACCAATACCCAATGCAAACAAAGTACCTTGCGAAAGTGCGCCACCCGTGACGCCACTCATCAAGGACAGGAAGTCGTTTCCACCGCCGTCGATAAATCCTTCAAACGTGGATCTAATCAGCCCGGGGACGGGAATGAAACAGCCAATACGGAAAACCAGAAGAAGCAAGAGCATCATATAGACCTTGCGTCTGATTTCCTTGACCTTAAATGCATTTATAAGAGTTTGTAACATTGTTTTCTCCGTTAAAAGTTTTTACTCACATTCCGTCACGGAAAACCGAACGGAACTTGTGGGGAGAAATAATGCGAACTACGGAAAATCGCGTTACTGCGATTTTCCGTGTCACAATTTCTTTTTACAGGACTTCCGCCGTACCCTGCGCTGCTTCGATAGCAGCCTTTGCGGATGCGGAGAACTTCGCCGCTTTCACGGTGAGCGCAACGCTAAGTTCGCCGTCGCCGAGAACTTTCAAGCCGCAGTTGTTTTTAACAGCCTTTGC
>JAZOLF010000129.1:0-4463 GCA_045652785.1 Candidatus Scatosoma sp.
CGCTTGGCAACGCCACCGCCCGTATCTTTTTGGGGATATATACGGTTTTTTTGCTCACCTATGCCACCCTGCCGTTGTTTGATTTAGAGCGGTTTTCCCACGCGGCGTTTTCAGATACTTCGCCCACCTTTTTCACCTTTACACCGTTTTTGGTGCTGTGCGGTTTTCTTTGCGCAAAGGGGGTGAAAGGCGTGGGGCGGTATGCCGATTTGTCCCCTGTTCTTTGCTTTTTCCCCTTGCTTTTGTTGCTTGGAATGAGCGCTCCGCAAGCGGATTTTTCCCGCCTTTTGCCGATTATGGAAAAGCCGATCAGCGTTTCCCTAAAAGCGGTTTGGCGGCTGCTCCCCTATTTTTCGGTCGGGGGGCTTTTGTTGCCGCTCATGGGGGAATACTCCTATTCCGACGGCGACGAAAAGAAACTTTTGCCCGCATTCGGGGTGGGGGTTGTCCTTTTTTTGCTCTTTTTGGCTACCTTTTTCGGGGTGTTTGGCACGCTCGGGGAAACGGAAAAATATGCGGTAATCAAAATCGGGCAATTCTTCCCCGCCCTGCGCTTTATCGGTCGGGTGGATTTATTGCTCGCCTACGTGTTGAGCGTAGCACTCTTTTTCTATACCGCCCTGCCTTTGCAACTCTCGGTTTCATGTTTTTGCCGTTGCGCCAACCCGCGCGGCAAAGTATTGCCGTCCGCTGTTTTGTGCGTGGGGGTGTACTTTGCCCTGCTCTTTCTCAATAAGTACAACAACGCCATCCACAACTTTTTCTTTACGGCGTTGCCCCCCGTTTTTTTACTCTTCTCGGTGGGGTTGCCCCTGCTGTTTTTGCTGTTTTTTAGCAAAAACAAAGGGAGCAGGTACGCATTGAACGAAAACCAAACGCTTAATTCTGGGGATAATTGATATGAGAGCAAAACGAACCGTTCGTTATTTTTTAGCAATTTTAGGGGTGTTGATCGTCGCATTTTTCTCCAACGATTTTAATTTGATCGCCGTCCAAAAAACTGCCATTATCACCGCCATCGGTATTGACCGCGAAGACGGGAATTTCCTGTTGACTGCTATCATCGCCAACCCTGCGGCACAAGGGGGAAACGGACAATCCGCCGACGGAAAAAGCGGTGACGGCGGCAACGGCTATAACGTCGTAGAAGGCAGCGGAGGCACGGTCGCCGAAGCGATTGAAAATATAAATGCTAAAACGGGCTGGTATCCCAAACTTGTGTTTTGCCGCCTAATTTTGCTTGGGGAAGACCTTTGCAAAGGCAACGTCTTTGACGGGTTGGATTATTTTTTACGCAGCGAATACACCGCCAAAGACGCTCTGGTTGCTGCCGCCACAGGAAAGGCAAAGGAAATTTTATCCGCAAAGCCCCCTTTCAACGCCGCCGTATCAGACGCTTTGGAAAAGGTACTCTCCGACCAACCAAAGCGAGTGGGAGCGGTGCTCACCGCAAACTTGCGGGAATTTTCCATTTCCTATTTTTCGGCTGGGCGCAGCGACTATATGCCCATCATCCAAACAGAAACAACGGAAAACGGCGACCTGTTTCAGGCGTCGGAAACCGCTTTATTTCAAAACGGAACGCAAATCGGAAGGCTGTCGCGGGAAGAAACTTTCGCACTCGCCTGCCTGCAAAACCCCCTGCGCCTTGCGTCCTACACCATTTGCCATCAAGGCTCGGATAGCACTTTGCTTATCAAAAACAATCGCCGAAAACTTCGGTTTTATTTAGACGGTGGACAGCCAAAAATGGACGTAGAGTTGACCGTTTACGCCGCTTTAGACGATAAATCGGTAAGTAGTTCCTTGCCCGATTTATCTATGCGCGAAAAAGAAACCGCCGTTTTTAATACGGCGGCGGAAGTATTAAAAGGTGAAATTGAAAAAATGTTTCTCTCTTGCCAAGCGGCAGGGTTCGACGCTTTTGATGCCATCGGCAAATTGCAAAAATACGAAAACGAACACTACCCCACCTTAAAAGACAGTCTCGTAGAACGGCTGCAAGTTTCTGTTTCGGTGCGGTTTCGATCCATTCGTTGACAAAAATAGAGCAAAAATTTATCAAAAAAAGACGCTTTTTTGCGTCTTTTTTGCCGTTTTTTATGCGTTTTTTTCGTGTTTTTTAAGCACTTTTTATATATTTTTTCCTTACAAAAGCCCTTCTAAAAGGAGTTTTACACCGATCGCCACCAGCACAATACCGCCTGCAAGCCCTGCTTTATCTGCCAGTTTGTTTCCGGTTGCTTTGCCCAAATACACCGCGCCGTTTACCAGCCCGAACGTAATTATGCCGATTACAGCCACCGACCCTGCCATACCCAGCGCCAAGCCTTTTTCCGTCATCACAAGCATACGCAAAGTGACGCCAACCGCCAGCGCGTCAATGGATGTAGCAACCGCTTGCACGGTAAGTTTCCCAACGTTTACCTTTTCACCGATGCACCCTTCTTCGCAACCGCAATCACTCGGTTTGCTCATCTCTTTAATCGCATCGACAATCATCTTGCCACCCAAGAATGTAAGCAACACGAACGCCACAACGGATGCCGCCTTTTCAAAGGTTTCCATGAAATTTACAGCCACCAGGTCTGCGATGAAATATCCGATTACAGGCATCGCCGCTTGGAATATCCCAAAGAATAAGGCGATCAAAAAAGCGTGTTTCGCTTTCAAGCACTTTGCCGTCATGCCGTTGGTCATCGCCACAGCACAGGCATCCATCGACAGGGCAATCCCCGTCAAAATCACTTCGATTGCATCCATCTTATTTCACACTCACAATACCGCGAGCAATTAACGTTTCCTGCACGTCTTGCGCAATTTTTTCAATGCTTTGTTTGCCATCCAAAACCACCACGCGGTCGGGATAAGCCTTCGCCACCGCAAGGTAGCCTTCATACACTTTCTTGTGGAAAGCAAGCCCCGCCTGTTCCATACGGTCGTTTTCATCCGCGCCGTGTTTGCGTGCAAACGCGTCTTCGGGGGAAAGGTTGATAAAGAAGGTCAAATCGGGCAAAAATTGTTCGAGCGCAAACGCATTGATTTTGGACACAAATTCCATACCAAGTCCGCGCGCATACGCCTGATACGCAAAAGACGAATCCACGTAGCGGTCACAAACCACCAACGTCCCTTCTGCCATCGCGGGCGCGATGCGGTCACGAATGTGCTGCGCGCGGGATGCCGCGTAAAGCAGGGCTTCGCATTCGTCGGACATTTCGGCATTTTTGCCGTTTAATAAGATTTCGCGGATGCCTTCGGAAATCCGTCCGCCGCCCGGCTCACGGGTGAAAATATGCGCTATGCCGTTTTCTTCCAAGAAACCCGCCAAGCGTTTTAATTGCGTACTCTTACCGCAGCCGTCGCATCCTTCAAACGTAATGAACTTTCCTGTCATTTTACCACCACCGTTATTTTATCGTCTTCTATCCCAAAGCGGTTGCTCGCCGCCTTTAATGCCCCTATCTTTTCCTGCGTGATTTGCTCCCCTTTGCGAATTAAAGGCAAGCAGGGGGGAAACAGCCCGCACACTTTGGCGCAAATGCGCCCTTCCGCTTGGTCAAGCGGGATTTTTTCTACCGCCAAGCCGTCAACGTTTTGTATTTTTGCGGGGGCAGGTACGCGTTGAACTTCATCTTCGCGCAAAATCAAGCCCTTGCATTCCATTTGTTCAACAAACGCCAAAACTGCCCGCACATCTTCTTCTGTTTGCACGGGTGAGAAGTAAAAGCAAAGCAAGTTTTTCTGCGCAAATTCGGGATAAATCCCCCGTTCGTTTGCGTAGCGTTCCAGCGCAAACCCGTCCTTACAGAACAGGCAAAGTTTGGTATAATCCGCGCTATCGTAAAAGCAAGTGCGGCTCTTTTTGAGTTCGGTCAATCGGGCTTTTAAGCCGTTGTTTGCGGGGTATTTCACCGCATATTCCACCGAGCCCATAATCGGGTAAGACGGGCTGGTCGTGCGGAAAACGTCCACCGCCGTTTTGAGCGCCGCCGCATACCGCTCGGTCGCCGAAACCACCGCGCCCTGCGTCAGGGCAGGCAAACTCTTATGAGCGCCGTCCACCCACATATCCGCGTGCGCGCCCGCGTATATTTCTTTATAATAATGCAAATGCCCGCCGTGCGCGCCGTCCACCACGAAGGGTTTATCCTGCACCGCGCAAAGGGATTTTATCGACAGCAAATCCGCCACGTTGCCGTAATAATCGGGCGAAGTGAGAAAGAGCGCGTCCGCATCCGTCAGCGCATCCGCAACGTCCGCCGCCGTTAAGGGACAGGGGAGCGCCGCCGCGGGCGTTTCAAACAGCACGGGGGTAAGGCCCATCAAAACGCAACCGTTAAAGAAACTCTTGTGCGAAAGCACGGGGGCAGCCACTCGCTTTACCCCGCAAATTTTCAAGGCGTACAGCATCGACAGCACGCCTGCTGTCGAACCGTCAGTCAAAAGAAAACTCTTGTCCG
>JAZOLF010000130.1:0-6885 GCA_045652785.1 Candidatus Scatosoma sp.
CTCTACCTTGTGTTCCTAAGCCCGCTTGGGCCCCGACTCCAATACGGGTCATATCTTGAAAACTGCCGCCCGTAAAACCGTCACAATGCGCAACCTGTTCACTCTTCACGTAGGCATTCGAAACGATATGCGCCAACTGCGAAGTCAAAGCAATTTTTTTATCGTGTTCTTCCGCGGAACATTCCACAATCTTCGCAAAGCCCAACGCGTGCGCATATTCGCGCGCCTGCAATAAAGCGGTTTTGTCTGTATTTTCACAAACGGTTATCACCAAGTTCGCCCCGCAAAACAAAGTCGCCGAAGATGATTTTATCCCAGACGTTTCTTTTCCCGCCATAGGGTGCAAACCTATGTAGCGGTAGTTTCTCGGGCAAGCGTAAACCACTTTCTCAATACAAGATTTTACCCCGCAAATATCTGCAACGAATGCATTGTCAAGGAAGTTTACCGTTTCAAGCACTTCCATCGCAGACTTGGGCGGAATTGCCAAAAACACCGTTTCGTAAGCGGAAATATCCGTCGCAATGCCGTCAATATATTCCATTTTTAAGGCATAATCGACCGTTTCAGGATTCAAGTCAAACCCATCCACCTTTACGCCTATCCGCTTAAACGATCTTGCAAGCGACGCACCGATTATCCCTAACCCGATAATTGCTATTCTTTCCATATCATTTCTCCATCGTACGCATATTGTAACACATCAAACGCAAAAAAGCAAGTCCACAAACAAAAAAAGCGGAAAGGTTGCACGCCTTTCCGCACGTTTTCAGTCCGTCTTCGACAAATATTTTTGCTTAGTCGCATTTCCGCCGCGAATGTGCCGCTCGTCTAAATTTGTTTTTAAGACGGCGCGCACTTCTTCATACAACTCTAAATCCACGTATTTTAGGCGTTCAGATACGTCTTTATGTACGGTCGATTTACTTATGCAAAAATGCGCCGAACACGCCCGAACGGTACAACCCGTTGAAACGATATATTCAGCGCATTTTTTAGCTCTTTCTTCGATATATTCCCACAAAATTTCGACACCCCCGTTTTTTGGTTACGGAATATCTTATGTCGTAATATTGCGGATTATACCCCTTTTTGCCTTTTAATCGGCTTTCTTATACGGCATCGGGAACACTTTTACAACGGAGTCTTCTTCATATTTACCAACCCGCTTTGCTTTTGCACTCTGCATCATAATAAATACATCTTCCGTCGAAAGTTGCGATACAATATTGCCCTTGACAACAACCGCCAAGTAGTAAGGTACGGTCACATAACTTGCGCACAACACGCTTGCGCCTTCGCGTAAGCCAACGATCGTACTGCCCTTCTTATATCTGCCCGTCACGTCAATTTGTGAAACGATAACACGCTTAAATTTCCCTTCATCGGTCGCGATGACAATTTCGCCGTCGCCATTTTGTTGCATCATCAGGACAACTTCGTCCTGTTCACGGAGTTGGATACCGCGAACGCCGCCCGAAATTCTGCCTTGCAAAGGAATATCGTCCTTCTTCGCATTCAAGCAAATCCCTTTCTTGGTGACAATAATGATGGTATCTTCGTCCGAAGTTTCATTTTCAACGGTGAGCACTTCGTCGTCGTCCGAAAGTTTAATCGCCTGGAACGAGTCTTTCTTTTGGTCGTATTCATTCCACACCGTTTTCTTCATCATACCTTTCTTTGTGAAGAACATCAAGTTTCCGATCGGCATACGGGAAGGAAGTTCAAACAACGCCACAATCTTTTCGCCATCCAGAGCGTCCTTACAAACGTCTTGCAACGATACGCCTTCGTCGGCAAAACGGCAAGCGTATTCAGGGGCGTAAATGTCCATCTTGTAGCAATTACCAAAGTTGGTAAACGCCATCACGCGCTTATCCGTTGCTGTTTTTAACAGCAAGGTTGCTACTTGGCCAGCCTTAAATCTACCTTCGATCGGGTTTTCAATCGCCGCAGCGTTTGCGCCGATGAGTACCTTCAACTTATCATCCGCCGTATAAGCAAGCGTGCATTTTTCGCCCTGTACCTTTTGTTTGGAAACAGAAAGAAGTTCGTCCGCTTCCGCCGCCGTATAAACCAACCGGCTCTTTCTCGGCGATGGATACTTTTCACGGATTTCGCTGATTTCTTCTTTTACCACCTGCAACTGCTTGTCCTTACTCTTCGAGATTGCCGTCAACTTCTTGATAAGTTTTTGCAACTCTTTGAGTTCGTTTTCAAGTTTGGTGATTTCGAGTTTGGTCAATCTTGCAAGTTTGAGTTCCAAGATATGGTGTGCTTGCACTTCGCTAATGGAGAAACGCTCCATCAATTTGAGTTTCGCATCCGACGTACTTTCCGATTTTTTGATAATTGCGATCACTTCGTCGATATTTTGCACCGCAACAATCAAACCTTCCAAGATATGGCACTTTCTTTCCGCTTGGTCAAGTTCGAACAAAGTACGGTTCAAAATCAATTTTTGTTGGTAGTTTACGTAATGGCGGATAACGTCCATCAACCCAAGTTGATGGGGCTTACCGTCCGCAATTAGAACCATATTGATACCGAACGTCACTTCCAAATCGGTATATTTATACAACAATTTCAAAAGCGCAGGGATATTGCCGTCTTTCTTAACGCGAATGACTGCGCGCATACCCGTACGGTCGGATTCATCGGCAACGTAGTCCACGCACGCCATTTCATCCTTCTTTTCTTCACGAAGTTCAGCAATCTTACGCAACAGTTGCGCCTTGTTGACTTGGTACGGCAATTCCGTAATTACCAAGTTTGTCTTGCCGCCGTCCGTCTTTTCCGTGGAGATCTTTGCACGAACAAAGATTTTACCCCTACCCGTCTTATACGCTTGCAACAATTCGTTGGCGATAATGATACCGCCCGTAGGGAAGTCAGGGCAAGGAATATATTCCCGCATTTCATCCAGCGTGATAGCAGGATTGTCAATATACGCTATAACGCCGTTGATTACTTCGGCAAGGTTATGGGTGGGAATGTTCGTTGCAAGCCCAACCGCGATCCCCGAAGAGCCGTTCACGAGCAAGTTCGGAAAACGACCGGGAAGAATATCTGGTTCTTTCAAACTGTCGTCAAAGTTCAACGAGAAAGGTACGGTTTCTTTATCAATATCCCGCAGCAATTCCAACGCCAAAGGTTCTAATCTCGCTTCGGTATAACGCATAGCAGCGGCTCCGTCGCCATCTACCGAACCGAAGTTCCCGTGACCGTTGACAAGCGTTTTACCCATATTGAACCCTTGCGCCATACGCACCATCGCATCATAAACCGAACTATCACCGTGGGGATGGTACTTACCCATACAATCCCCGACGATACGCGCACTCTTTTTGTGCGGTTTATCGGGGGTGAGCCCCATTTCATGCATCGTATAAAGAATACGGCGTTGAACGGGTTTTAAGCCGTCTTCCACACGGGGCAACGCACGGTCCAAAATAACGAATTCCGCATAGGGCAACATCGAAGAATGGAGAACTTTTTCAAGCGGTTCAACGTAGGTCTGCCCTGTGATTTCAATTTCTTCGGGCTTAATATTTTTACCTTTCGCCATGGCTTATTTCCCCTCCTTCTTTTCTAATTTGTCCATAAACGCATCGCGCTTATTGAAATTCGCATATTTTGCCAAGAATTCCTTTCTACCTTCGGACTTATCACCCATCAAAGTAGTGATCATTCGATCCGCTTTTGCCGCGTCTTCAACGGTTACTTGGATCAAATTACGGGTAGCAGGGTTCATCGTAGTTTCCCAAAGTTGTTCGGCGTTCATTTCGCCGAGCCCTTTGTAACGTTGCAAATCGTAGCCCTTGCCCACTTTTTCGATCGCTTTTTCGAGTTCCTTATCGTCATAAGCATATTCCACTTTGCTACCCTTGGAAACCTTATACAAGGGTGGCATACCGATATACAAATGCCCTGCGTTTACCAAAGGACGCATATAACGGAAGAAGAACGTCAGCAAAATACAACGAATGTGCATACCGTCTTGGTCAGCATCCGAAAGAATGATAACTTTGTGGTAGTTGATCTTGTCCAACTTAAAGTCAGGGTCAATACCTCCGCCAATCGCGCCGATCATTGTACGAATTTCTTCGTTTTCCAAGATTTGGTTCAAGCGTTTCTTTTCAACGTTGAGCGGTTTACCACGAAGTGGTAATATTGACTGGAATTGACGGACACGCGCTTGCTTTGCCGTACCGCCTGCCGAATCCCCTTCCACGATAAAGATTTCATTAAATTCAGGTTTTCTGCCCGAGCAGGACGCCAACTTACCTATCAAAGTCAAGCCGTCAATGCTCTTCTTTTCACGGGCGTTGTCCTTTGCCTGCTTTGCCGCAATGCGCACTTTTGCCGCGCCTTGCGCCTTTTTGATAATTTCTTCCAAAACCTTTTTGAACCCACGTGTTTGCGAGATCACGTTAAAGCCTTCGATTACGGTTGCTTCTACCGCAGGTCTTGCTTCGGTGTTGCCGAGTTTCGTCTTCGTTTGCCCTTCAAACTGCACACTCTTCATCTTAATCGAGAGTACCGCCGTCAAGCCTTCGCGGAAGTCGTCGCCCTGGAAGTTAGGATCTTTTTCTTTCAAGAAACCGTTGCTGCGCGCATATTCATTCAACACGCGCACCAAGCCCGACTTAAAGCCCATTTCGTGATAACCGCCTTCGGGCGTTGGAATGTTATTGACGAACGAATAGATATTTTCGGTATAATCCCCCGTGTGTTGAATGGCAAATTCCACGACAATATCGTTTTTCGTCGCCGCATAATAGATAGGCTGTGCGTACAACTTTCTCTTTGCTGCATTTTGGCTCTTGACAAAGTCAATGATACCGCCTTCATACTTAAATATGGTACGATAGGCTTCGCTTTCGAGCGCAACTTCGTCCACCTGCGCAAACAAATCCCCTTGTCCTTCATAGGAATATACAGGTTCTTCCTGCGCAACGCTTCCGCTGTCGATCGTTTCCACCGTTTCACCGTCTTCCCCTTCCGTTTCATCGTCGGAAAGCAAGTTCCCCTTACGGCGCTTTGCTTCCGCCATGGAGATACGTTCGTCAATGAGCGTAATTTCAATGCCGCGATTTAAGAAAGCGAGTTCGTTCAATCTTTCTTCTACGGTGTCCAAATCAAAATCTACTTCGCTAAACACGTTCGCATCGGGCTTAAAGCGCACGAGCGTACCCGTTCTCTTCGTCGCGATACCCGTATTTTCCAAAGGGCCGTCAGGCACACCAGACTCCCACTTACCCTTACGCTTGTTGTAATGGGCATGGAAACTCATTTTATAGACGTGCTTTCTAAACACTTCTACGGTGAGCCATTCCGACAAAGCGTTCGTGACCGACGCACCTACGCCGTGCAACCCACCCGAGTATTCATAGTTGCCTTGACCAAATTTACCGCCTGCGTGCAACTTCGTGAAGACAAGTTGAACACCCGAAACTTTTTCTTTCGGGTGAATGTCGGTGGGGATACCACGACCGTTATCTTCGACAGATGCACTACCGTCTTCGTGCAAGGTGACCGTGACTTTGGTAGCAAAGCCATTTGCCGCTTCGTCGATTGCGTTATCGACAATTTCCCAAAGAATATGGTGCAAGCCCTTAATGCCCGTTGACCCGATATACATACCGGGACGCATACGGACCGCATCAAGACCTTCCAAGACGTCAATGTTTTTGGCGCTGTAATTTTCGTTTTCTTGTTCCGTTTTCTTTTTCTTATCCGTTGCCATTCTATCCTCTAAATTTGGGATGGAGCAAAAGACAATGCTCCCCCCACTTTATACATTCTAATTTTTATTATAACACCTTTTTTTCTTTTTTTCAAACGTTTGAAAGAAAAAAATTACCGCCAAACCCCTTATTTTGTCAAAAAATCCAAAATTTCCGAGTACGATTTTGCCGTAAAAGTAGGTTTCAATCCATCCCTGCCTGCTTTGTTTTTAGGATTGAGCCATACGCTATCAATCCCAGCACTCACCGCCGCTTGTATGTCTGCGGTCAGGCTATCCCCTATCCAAACCGCCTTTTCGCGGTCAAAATCGGGGATGCGTTGCAGGACGTAATCTGTGTATTGCTTTGCAGGTTTGTCCGCCCCTGCCACCTCGGAAACGAAGGTATCGAGCGCATACCCCCACAAGTTCGCCGCATCAAAACGCGAACGCTGGATCCAAAGCGTACCGTTCGTCACAAAATACACTCTGCCCAGTTTGTTCAACTCTTCTAAAAAGGATTTCGCGCCGTCAAAATAAAGCGGATGGGTAGAAAGGTGCGCCAAAAACTTTTCATTGAACTCTTCCCCGGGAATATTATCAAAACCCAGCAACGCCAAATAGCGCGGGAAACGAGTTTCATGCAAGTACTCACGGGTGATTTCCTTGCGTTCTAACTGCGACCAAAGGGAAGTATTGAACGTTGTAAACACCGTTTCGTATTCGTCCTGCCATTCTACACTGTAGAATGCAAACGCCGCCTTGATTGCTAAGATTGCAGACGTATGAAAATCTAAAATCGTATCGTCAACGTCCACCAAAAAAATATCGTATTGCATATTATTCTCCTGTTTTCACCAGCGTTAAATATTGTAGCGCGCGTGTGTATGCGATATAGCGTTCATTAACGCTCATATTGTCGGGGACGACCGCCACCGAAGTAAACTCCAATCCCTTGCTTTCATACACGGTCATTATATTGATTTTCGTTTTAGAAACAACCCCTTTATCAGACAAATCATTATACGCCTTGCGCTTGAACTTTTCCTTGTCTTTTTCGGAGCAAATAATCGCCTTCAAGCCCTTTTTATCTTCAAAAAATGCGTGAAATCCGCGCGGCTTGATTGTACCTACTTCTGGGCCGGCAAACCCGATAG
>JAZOLF010000131.1:0-6776 GCA_045652785.1 Candidatus Scatosoma sp.
CATACCTGCCCGCCGTAGAAGTGCCTGAAAGGGTAGAAAAACTGCAAGGTGTCGGTGTTAGTTCGGAATATTTGGATAACGGCTTAGTTGTGCACGAATGTAAGCTGGTAATCATCGGTACGGGGAATATGTACTCCCGTGCGCTGGACAACAAACGCATTCGCAGAAAGCGTGGCAATATGTTCTCTGCGCCCGAAGTGGGGGATTATGCGGTACACGAAACACATGGTATCGGTAAAATTATCGGTACGACGAAAATCGAAACAACAGATGGGATCAAAGAATACATCGCGCTTTCTTATAAGGGCGGCGACGTTTTGCACGTTCCCGTTGAAAATATGGACGTGCTTTCTAAGTACGTTGGTGACGAAAACCCCACGCTTTCTAAAATCGGCGGGGCGGACTTTGAACGGGTAAAGGCTCGTGTCCGCGCGTCGCTGAAAAAGATGGCGTTTGACTTAAAGAAACTCTATGCAGAGCGCAGTGAAACAAAAGGGTACGCATTCCCTTATAACGAAACCTTTATGGCGGAGTTTGAAGATGCGTTCAAATACGATTTGACCCCCGACCAAGCAAGTTCGATAGAAGAAATCAAAGCGGACATGGTATCCGATAAAGTGATGGATCGGTTGCTTTGCGGTGACGTAGGCTTTGGAAAAACGGAAGTGGCTTTGCGCGCTGTATATCTTTGCGTTTTGGCGGGTAAGCAGGCGGCGCTGATGTGTCCGAGTACCGTTTTATGCAACCAGCATTACCAAACGGCAAGCGAGCGCTTTGAAGCGTTTGGGGTGCGGGTTGGCGTGCTTAGCCGTTTCCAAACGCCGCGCGAACAGGAAATTACTTTGCGCGACCTTGCGGATGGAAAAATCGACTTGTTGGTTGGTACGCATCGTTTACTCTCTGGTGACGTTAAGTTTAAGGATTTGGGTCTGCTTGTCTTAGATGAAGAGCAACGTTTTGGCGTGGAACACAAAGAAAAATTGAAGAGTTTGCGTCGGCATATTGACTGCTTGACTATGACGGCAACGCCTATTCCCCGTACTTTGCATATGTCCTTATCGGGGATTCGGGATATATCCACCATCCAAACGCCGCCAGGCGAACGGTTGCCTGTGCAAACCTATGTCGTAGAAGAAACGGATACGCTCATTCGCGATGCTTGTATTCGCGAAATTTCCCGTGGCGGGCAGGTCTTTATTTTGTATAACAAAGTAGAGAGTATCCATACCTTTGCCGCAAGAGTAGCTGCCATTGTTCCCGAAGCGGAAATTACCGTAATTCACGGCAGAATGGATCGGAATATTTTGGAACATTCCGTTCACGCGTTCTATGGTGGGTTGTCGAATATCTTGATAACAACAACGATTATCGAAAACGGTATAGACTTGCCGAATGCGAACACGATTATCATTATCGACAGCGATAAACTTGGTATTTCGCAGTTGTATCAATTACGCGGGCGCGTTGGGCGCGGTACTCGTTTGGCGCACGCATATTTTACCTATAAAGCCGAAAAAGTAATGACCGAAAACGCTACGGCACGATTGCAGGCGATTATGCAGTTTACCGAACTTGGTTCGGGGTATAAACTTGCTATGCGGGATTTGGAAATCCGTGGCGCGGGCAACATTTTGGGTGCAGAACAGCATGGGCATATGGATAAAGTAGGGTACGAACTTTACTCCAAATTACTCAAAGAAGAGATGACGGGCGAGAGAGAAATCCCTGCCGAACTGGATATTCGCGTTGGCGCGTATATTTCCGATCGCTACATTGAATCGAGTGCAGGCAGGTTGGATGCCTACAAGCAAATTGCGGAAATTGCAACGACGGCCGATTACAAGCGCGTGTACGAATCTTTGCGCGAAACGTACGGGGAATTGCCGATAGCGGTGGTCAACCTTTTGGTGATTGCCGTATTGAAGAGTTATGCCCAAAAACTCATGGTGAAAAAGGTGAGTGTGGGCGATGGGATCGGTTCGCTCGAATTCCATTCTTTGGAAGTTTTAGGGGACAAACGGATACAAGCGGCGCTCGACCATTTTACGAGCGGTGTACGCTTGAATATGTCGGAAGCCCCCGTCTTGGAATTCTTCGGCAAAAAGGATAGCGTAGAATTGATGGCAGAAATGACAAAATTTTTAAAATTTGCGCTAACTTTCACAAATTCCCCCTAAAAAAAATTTGCGATTTTTCAAAAAATAGGTTATAATAGTGTTTGTTAGCGTATTATACGCGGGTGTATGCCCATTCGTATGTGCGCGTTGAACCAAGAAAAGACGAAATAATATTCGGAGAAAACTATGAGCAAAAAGAACTCTATCAAGAAAGTGGCAGCGTTGGCGCTCGGTCTGGCTTTGACCGTTGGCGCAACGGGTTGTGACTTCATCAAAACGGACAGCATCAAAGATTTGGCGCAAACGGTTGCAACCGTTAACATCTCTGCTTTGTTGCCCGAAGATGAAGAAACGAAAGCATGTGCAGAACAGTTGGATGCAATCATCGGCTTGGGTGGTTTGGAAAACGAAATTCTTAAGCGTGATTTGGTTTCCTATTTTATGAACGTTGGTTATCAATATGTGCAAAGCTACGGCTATACCTATACCGATACCTTCAATATGTTGTTGGACATGTTGGTAAGCCGTAAAATCTTCACCCAGTACGCTGTATTCTATTATTTGCAAAACGGCCTTTCGAAAGCTGGTTGCGAAACATATATCGATGCGGAAAAGAGTGGTAAGAGCGGTAAGGAATTAGAACTTCTTAGCGCACACCCCGAAGTATCCGCAATGAAGTACTTCCTGACGAATGGTGGCACGGATAATACTTTGTTTGATAAGACCTTGTATCAATTAAAGTCTTCCATCAACAGCACGCTTGACGATGCGGAAAAGACCTACATTTTTGCATCGGAAGAAAGTCACGACCACGAAACTGCAAGAACGACGCCTACTGGTGTAAACACAGAAAAGGAAGACTTCTACATCGCCCCTGTACAAGATGACGAAGGCGAAGTAACGCAATACGAAGTATATACAGGCCTTGCAGCGCAAGAAAATCAAGGCGTTCCTTACGGATACGAAGCCTTAGACGGTTCGACCCCTAACACCCGTATGAAAGCATACAACGCATTCATCGGCAGCTTGGATGAAAACGGTTTAATCAAGAAAGGCGACAATACTTCCGTGTTGGTAGAAATGGATTACTACTATGTGGAACTTGCAAGCCGCTTGGAACAAGCGCTCATCGAAAAGTACACCGATGATTTGATTAAGCAAGGTGAACAGGAACTTTCCGTTGCTTATTTGAATAAGCGTTATGAAGAAACGAAAGCATCGCAAAAGCAAGCGTATGATGAAAATTACTCTGCCTTTGAAACGGCAATCGGTTCTTTGTCAGATACCAATTTTGTAACGTACAGCCCCGTAGCAAACTACGGCTTCGTATATAACATTTTGTTGCCTTTCTCCGAAGAACAAAATAGATTGTATGCGGCTGAACAAGCACGTTCGACCAGCGATACCGATTTGTATGCTTATCGTACGCAGCTCCTTTCCCAAATCCAAGCGAAAGACCTTCGTACTTCTTGGTTCAACGAACACGATGATGAAAACTACGCGTTTGATGCGGCTACGGCAAACGTTTCTTACTACACGAATGGCGGTAGCAGTTATATCTTCTTTGAAGATAACTTGACGAATAACGAAAGATACGAAGAATTGAACGTATATCTTGGTCAATATCCTTTCAACGGTTCGGTAATTACCCCTGAAAATTCCGAAAGCGGTAAGTATGAGTTGAACCCCACAGTATTGACGATAGATTCCTTCTTGACGGAAATGGAAGGTTATTTGACGGCTATGTCGGGTAAGACCATCACGAAGGGTAGCATTACGGCAAACGACGGCAACGGCGATACGGATGGCGACGGTAAGTGGGAATCTTATGTGACGAGTGCATCGGGTTATGCTTATGAAAATAAGGCGTTCACCGATTACAGCCAGTTCATTTACTACTCTGGTAAATTGAACGTGGATAGCGTGACTGCGGCAAACTACTTCAATCCTTCCACCAGCGGTTATAAAGCAGCGGCGGCGTTCAACGAACTCATGTTCGCGTACAGCACCGATACGGGTTGCTTAAATACCTATATGGGTTACGTTGTATCTCCCTTCACGACGTCTTTCGTGCCTGAATTCGAATACGCGGCACAATGGGCGATCAAGCAAGGTGCAGGTACCTACGTTGTATGTCCTTCCACCTACGGCTGGCACATCATCTATGTCACCTACGTTTACGGCGAAGGCGACGTTTATGGTGGTTACAACACGAACGATGCGGCAATCGAAGGTACGTTCTCGTATATGTATGCGGAAGCGATGAAAGAACAATACAGCGCGGACTACGCAAACAACGAACAAAACAGACTGATCTTGAAATATGACAATGAAACGAGCGTAAATCGTATTCAAAAGGCTTACCAAGATTTGTTGGATTTGGATAAATAATTCAAAATATAGAAAGTCGGTTCATTAGAACCGACTTTTTTATGAAATCGGGTAAAAATTTCCTATATGGATATTGACAATTTTGCGCAAATTATGTATAATAAGAAATGTATTTAATACCGAAATTATCAAAAAAAACGGTGGTTTTTATGGAAAATATCATGCAAGAAATTATGAAAGCGGAAGAACAAGCATCGGCAATCAAGCAGGATGCTGTTTTGCGCGCAGCCGAAATTGTTGCGACCGCAGAAAAGAAGGCCGCTGGAACGGAAAAAAATGCAAGAGAAGTCTGTAAAGCATACAAAACTACACAAAACGCGGCTGCAATAAAGGCGGCGGAACAGCAATATGCGGAAACGGTCGCTCAAAAGGCGGCTGAATGTAAGGAGCAAAGCGCAGAGAAGATGCAAAGCATCGATCCTGTGGTGGCGAAGATTGTAGGGAGAATCATTCATGGCGATTGCTAAAATGAAAAAACTACATCTCATCGGTATGTCATACGATCGGGACGCGATTTTGAACGCCTTGCATCGTACCAACGCCGTAGAGATAAAATGGCAAACGGAGGAAGCGGATACGGAAACCGTGACGGTGGACGTTGAAGAACTTTCAGCACGCATTGCCGCCGTGGAAGCCGCGCTCACCGCGCTGGTAACGGAAACGGATCGCTACGAAAAGGAGTATGAGATAAAGTCCACCCAAGAAAAGGATGGATTTGACGTTTCGTATTCGGAGTTTATGTCCGCGAAAGATCGGCGGTTGGATGCCGAAGAAGTCGCTCAGCAAATCGCGGGGCTGACGGATAAGCGTAACCGTTTGAAAGGTGACTTGATAAAAGCAAAACGGGAATTTGCATCGGCGTCTATTTATGCGCAAGTCGAAAAGCCGTTTTCTTATTATAAGGATACCGCGCATACGCATGTACGCATAGGGGTTGTTTCGGTACCCGCAAAAGCGCAACTTTTAGAAGGGCTTGCCGATACTTCGCTGTGTGATTTGGAACTTATTTCTGAAGGCGAGCAGGTGGTTTTGGCTGTCTATTCTCACAAGGAAGAAACGGCGAAAGTGGATGCCTTGTTGTCGGGTGTTGGGTTTACCGTATGTCCGTACACAGGGGATTATACGGGAAAAGATATTGTTCAAGAAAAACAAGCGGACGTAGATGCTATTTTGGCGAAAATCGCGCAATTAGAACAAGGCATGTATGCGTTGAAAGATAACATTCGTCTGCTGAAAATCTATTACGACTATTTGACTTTTGAATTAGAAAAGTCTCTTGCGGGCGAAAAAATGCGCTGTACGGAAACGGTGCTTTTGATGGAAGCCTATCTGCCCGAAAAGGCAATTGATGAAGTATCGGAGGCGCTTTGCGGGTGTTCAAATGCTTTGCATTTTGAGTTCACCGATCCGACGGATGAAGATGAACCGCCCACACTTTTGGAAAATAACGCGGTAGTGGGTTGTTTCGAGGGGATTACGAACACTTTTGCGCCCCCGAATTACCGTGAGTTTGACCCTAACCTGATTATGAGTATTTTTTACAGCATTTTCATGGGGTTCATTATTGGGGATGCGGGCTACGGTATGATGATGCTACTTGGCGGCGGAATTTTGTGGTGGCAAGGTAGAAGAAAGCCTACGGGCGTTTCCAAACTTGCAGGCGCATTTGCCATTGGCGGTGTATTCGCGATCATTTGGGGATTGCTGTTCAACTCGTTGTTCGGGTTTGCGGTCTTTGAAAAAGCGTTTATGCCGAATGCACAGACGGATATGTGGCAACTGGCAGGTATTAGCGTTCCTTCCGTTTTGATTATTTGTATGGTGATCGGCGTTGTGCATTTGATGGTCGGTTATCTTTGTAAAGCGGTGCAGGAATGGCGGCGCGGCAATTTCTTCGACGGATTGTTTGACGGTATCGTTTGGGCGATTTTCTCGGTCGGCGTAGGGCTTGCAATTGTGGGCTTTACCACCGAAGCAAATTTGCCTGGTCTTGTACCTGTTGGCGGCATTACCGCAGGGGCGTCGCTGCTGCTTGCGATGCTTACAGCGGGGCGGCACGCAAAGGGCTTTGGAAAAGTGACCAAAGGGTTTGGCGCGGCATACGGCGTAATAAACTACGCGTCGGATATTTTGAGTTATGCCCGTCTATACGGCTTGATGCTCTCTGGCGCGGTTATCGCAGGGATTATCGCAAATTACAGCGGTCAATTTATCTCGAGCGGAAACGTAGCGCTCATTATTTTGGCGGTCGTTTTGCTGGTAATAGGC
>JAZOLF010000132.1:0-13290 GCA_045652785.1 Candidatus Scatosoma sp.
CATAAAGAAGAAGGATTTTTTACCCGAAAGCAACTCTTCGTCCACTTTCCAGTTCCCTTTTTCGTCCTGAACTACGCCAAACTGACATTCCTTTGCCGTTTCATACAGATCGTCCCCGTCGTAGCCGACAAACTTATCCGACATCGCGTTCAGCATCTCTTTTGCGCCCGTTGTGAATGCCGAAGTGGTGATGAACATTCCGCGACAATGCTGTTTGCCTTCCTTCGCTTGGCGGTATGCCACCGCGCCGATAAACTGTTGCAAAATGGTTTCGCCGATCCACCATCTTTCGTCCGTGGGCTCCCAGTTCTTTGCTTGCACGTAAATCGTTTCTCTAAAACCTAAACGGTCGGTGAGTTCCAACTCTCCGTCAATCCCGCCGTCGTATTCACCGCCCGAAATACGCAAACCTTCCAACCGTCTGCCGTTCATGCGGGAATAGCGTTCGAGCAGGTAGATAGAGTAATATTCAAAGTAATTCCCGCCCAAAGAGCGCAACTTCTTCAAGAACGCATCTTTCACAGGGTCAACCTTTGCCGTCCGCATCGGTCGGCGAGTAGGCACTTCTTTCTTCGCCTGCTTTTCCGCCGCTCTTTCCTGCGGTTTTTCTTCCGCTTTTTTCACGGGTGCGGGCTTATTTTCCGCCTTCACGGGGGCAGGCTCCGCTTTCGCGGGTACGGTTTCCGTTTTTACAGGCGCTTTGGTGCTTGCAATCTCATTCGCTTTTTCTTGGGCTACGTCTGCAACCGACTTTTCCGTCGGCTTATTTTCCGCTTTCTTTGCAGGCTTTTTCTTATCAAACAAAGCGCTCAAATCATACACGGGGGCAGGGGATTGCACTTCCACCTTTTGCACCGCCGTCGTCTGCGCAACCGCAGGCGTTTCCGCAGGTTTTTCTGCGGGCTTTTCTTCTATCGCCCGTTCCGTCGCCGCAGACTTTTCATCTGCTTTTTCTTCCTTCAACGCGGACACGGTAGGCTCTTCTTCCGTTTTTTCTTCCTTTTTCGCCAAAGAAACGGTTTTACCGTCCACGATAATTTCCCCATCCGCTTGCATGGTGTAAAGCAAAGATCCAACCCTGCCTTTTACATCGTTTAAGTTTGCGTTTTCAGGGGTAGGATAAGCATCTTGGTAGGCTTGCGAAACCATATCCACAAGATCCGACCATTTGCGTTCTACCGATAAACATTCGCGCGCCAACTGCTTGATCAGTTTTTGCTTTTCCGCCTTGGAAAGGGTGGGCTTATTCTCCGTCTTCGCAGGTTTGTTTTCCACCTTTGCAGGCTTATCTACCACCTTTGCAGGCGCTTCTTGTTTCTCTTCCGCCATGTCCGTCTTTTTCTCTTCGGAAGAAATTTCGGATGCATTTTTCAGCGCTTTTTTATCCGTTTTTTGCGTGTTTTTTGCGGTTTTTTGTGCCTTTTTTGCAGGTTTTTTTGCCGTTTTTTTGTCGTTTTTTTGCTCTTTTTCCTGCGTTTCAACGGGCAAAACCGCCTTTTCTTCCGCAATTTCTACCGCTTTTTCTTGCGGTTTTTCTTCCGAAACAGCCGTTTCAACCGCCTTTTTTTTGCCCTTTTTTGTCTTCTTTTCTTCCGTTTTCGCGGGTTCTTCCGCTACGATTTCAGTAGGTCTTTTCGCTTGTTTTTCGGCTTTTTGGGGCGTTTTCTTTGCTTTTTTCGGCGCAACAGCCGCCTTATCCTGCGCAGGCTGTGTCGTCTTCTTCTTTGCCGTTTTTTGCGCCGTTTCCTGCGTTGCAGGGGCGGGCGATTGATCGGGCGCCGCTGCCTTTTCTTCTTTCAATTCCGCAGGTAAATCCGTACCTGCCCCCACCTTTTTGGGCGCGCGGGGCTTTTTCGCCTTCTTTTCTTCCGCCATTTTTTCTCCTTACTTTTGGCTACCTTCCCGAAAAATTATTCGGTACAAATTTGCAAAAGTTCCCCGATGCAAGACAACTCTTTATCCGTCTTGCCTTCGAGAAACGCCTTCATTAGGCGTAAGGCGCGCTTTTTGCCCCCTTGCGTTTTCCCTTCGTCGTATTCGAGCCCTGCACACTTTCGAAGCATATGATAGGTCGATACACTCGCCCGTGAACCCACCGAACATTCGTTGCACGTAAAATGCCCCGCGTCAAAATCAAAGTACGGTTCTCCGTCGATGTCGTTGCCGCAAATTCCGCAACCGTCCAAATCGATGTAGTACCCTGCTTCGCTCGCCGCAGTCAGCATATACCCAACCAACGTTTCGATGGGGTCGGCGTCGGCGTATGCAAGTTCTTTAATCGCCTGCACCGTCGCCACAAAAAAGGAATGTAATTGTTCGCCGTCGGGCGCAACCGCTTTGCAAACCGCCGCAACGCCGTTTGCCGCGTAGAAACGCTCCACGTCCAACCGCAAGGGATAAAATCCGTCGTATAAATAGGCGGATTTTACCGTATTGTTGTCCCCTTTCTCCACAAGCACGTATTCCGCAAATGCGAACGGCTGTGCCGCAAAAGCGAGTTTTGCATTCGGCTTCCGCACCCCTTTAATGCCGGTGAACACGATACCCCGCTCCGCCGTAAAAAGGGTGAGCAACTTATCGTGGTCCTTATAATCAATACCGCCCAGCATCAAGGCATCCGTTTTCCATTCCATCTGCGTTTATCCTGTGTTAGCCTGTGTTTACAAAGCGCGATTTTTTTCGTTAATAATGCCGCCCTTCGTTGAGTTCCAAAAACAACATATAATAGGCAATACTGCCCGTCCTTTCAAACATTTCCCACGCCAAAGCCGCCGCGCCGTTTTTGGTTTTTCCACCGTTCATCCGTCCGTTATCCATGCTTCCGACCCCCTTTTCCATAGTTTGTGTGAAGGGGAGCGGGAGTATGCAAACAGGCGAGCAAAACGCGTTCAAAGCGCCGCCGCAGCCATAGCGAAAAAAATGCCGCCTTTTATTTTGACGAAGAATTAAAATTCTTCGTTTTCTTCGTACCCGTACTGTTTAAGCAGGTTGGGGCGGTCACGCCAGTCTTCTTTCACCTTGACATAGGTGGTCAAAAAGACCTTTGCGCCCAAGAACTTTTCCATGTCTTGACGGGCAAAAGACGATACTTCTTTGATCGCCTTTCCCTGCTTGCCGATCAGGATCGCCTTGTGGCTTGCCCGTTCGCAAACGATGTCCAAGTTCACTTCCCATACTCCGTTTTCCTGCAGACGGAATACGTTGATTACAATGGCAATTCCGTGCGGAATTTCCTTGTCGAATTTGAGCAGGATTTTTTCGCGCATAATTTCCGCGATCATAAACTTTTCGCTCTTATCCGAAACGATTTCCTGTTCAAAAACCTTTTCGCCTTCGGGGAGTTGTTCCGCCAAAAACGACTTCAACGCCTGGATATTCTTCCCCTTGCGCGCGGAAACGGGGAATACGTCCAAATCCAACCCCGCATCCGAAATTTTCGCCATATCCAAAGGAATATTTTCCTTAGGCATAATGTCGATTTTCGTGTACGCAATCGCCATAGGAATCCCCAAGTCCTTGTACTTTTTCATAAGAGTAAACTCTTCTTCATCGATGCCGTCGTGGCCGTCCACCACGTACAGGATGTAGTCCACCCCGCGCGCGCTGGTATCCACCGTGCGCATCATACGGTCGGTGAGTTCGTTTCTCGCCTTATAAATCCCGGGCGTATCCACGAATACGATTTGATAATCGTCTTCCGTCAATACCCCCAAAATGCGGTCGCGCGTGGTTTGGGGCTTAGGAGAAACAATGCTCACTTTTTCCCCGACCATCACGTTGATTAGCGTACTTTTTCCTGCGTTTGCTCTGCCGATTACGGCTACGTATCCACTTCTCATTTATCTTTCAATCCCTAATTTTTTCAAAACGTATTCTTCTTTTTGGCGCATCTCGGTTTTGTCTTCGTCCGTCATATGGTCGTAGCCAAGACAATGGAGTACGCCGTGCGTCAACAAGTAATGCAATTCTCTTCTAAGCGAATGCCCGTATTCTTCCGCTTGCTCCTGCGCACGCACGTAGCAAACCGCAATCGAGCCCACAAACAGCCCGCCGTCTTCATCCACTTCGAAAGGATAATCTTTCGCATAAAGGGCTTTGCCCTTTATATCGTCCAGCGACGGATAACTAAGCACGTCCGTGACCTTGTCTATGTTGCGGGTTTCACGGTTCAAACGCTGGATTTCTTCTTCGTCCACAAACACGAATTCAAAGCAAAGCGAACAGTCCGCATCCACCACGTCCGAAAAGGCTTGTTCCAGCGCCCGCACGTTCTCTTCTGGGAATAATTCGTCTTCACATTCAAAACGAAAAACGCTCATACTTCCCCCTTCGTCGCGCCGTCCGCGCCCCTGCCATATTTGATGGAAGGGTACTTGATGCGGTGGTGATATACCCCCGAAAGCGTTTCCACCAACGTCTTACGAATGATCGTCAAATCCTGCATCGTAATATCACAATCGGAGAATTGTTCAAGCTCCATTCGCTCTTCAATCACACCGCGTATCACCCTTTCCACTTCTTCGGGGGAGCGCTTTTGCAACGCGCGCACCGCCGCTTCCGAGCCGTCGGCAATCATAATGATCGCCGCAATCTTCGTTTTCGGTTTCGGGCCAGGGTAAGAAAAGTCTTCAATGTTGAGTTCGCCGCCCGTCATTTTCAGCGCTTTTGCGTAGAAATAACGGATGGGAAGAGTGCCGTGATGCTGCACCGCAACGTCCGCCAAGAACTGCGGTAAATGATGCGCCTTAATTAACATCGCGCCATCCTGCGCGTGCGAACGGATGATATCCGTCGAAAGTTCGGGCGTCAATTCGTCGTGCAGGTTTCTATCCTGCTGGTTTTCGGTGAAATATTCAGGCTGGTGGAGTTTCCCGACGTCGTGGTAGTACGCAGCCGCGCGCGCGTAATCGACGTTCTCGCCCAGCGCCGACGCGCAGGCTTCCGCCAGTTGCGCCACCATTACGGAGTGGTTAAACGTTCCCATTGCTTCTTCTTGCAACTTTTTAAGCAAGGTGGCGTCGTGCGCCGTGATTTCACGCAAGCGGTATGCCGTCAAGCAGTTGAACACCCACTCATAAATCGGTAACACAAACAAGAACAATACCGCCGACATCATCCCACCGAACACGCCGTAGCCCATTTGCATCAACATATTCGGCCAGAAAGTTTCGCTGCTCGTATCCACGTAAATATCCACAATGGTGGTGAGTTCGAGCAGGAAAATAATAATGATGATCGGGATAACGATTAGCATACCAACCACGACGATACTAAACCGCGTTTTTGCGCGGCTCGCCAAGAATATAGCAAACATACCCGCTACGAAGGTGATAATCAAAGACGAGTACGCCGTTTGCGTGATTACCATTCTTGCGCCAACAATGTCCAAAAGGAACATCAAAATACCGCTGACGATGTTCAAGAAAATGGCTTCCTTTCTGCCGATAAGCATAAGCGAGAGCAAAGCAACAAGCGCTACGGGACGGGCAAACACCCCGTAGGAAATCCCATCCGAAGTATTACTACCCTGCAGACCGATTAAGTACGCAAGCACAATGTACACGTCCAAAATCGTAAACACCAGCGCAATAGATTTACCGCTCGCAAGAACTTCCCTACTCTCGAAGAAGAAGTAGGTGTACATAACGATCGTGAGCATCATCAAACAGAAGATCATATACAGATAATCTGCGCCGTTTTCGTTCATTTCTTCGGAGAGCACGTCCACTTTTCCCCAAAGCAAAAGCACGAATGAAACGAGTACCAACATGACGAAATGCACGACGAACAGCGCAATGCTGGCCGCCATATTTTGCTTCGTCCATTCTATCTTTTTATCGTTCATCTTTCGTTTTCTCCTTTTCGGCTTTGGCCTGCTCAGCCTTTTCCGCATCCTTCTCATAGGCACGGATGATACGCATGACAAGCGGATGCCTTACGACGTCTTTCGCCGTCAGACGTTCTACCGCAATCCCTTCCACGCCGTCCAAAATCTTCGTCGCGTGGATGAGCCCGCTTTGTTTTCCGTCAGGCAAGTCCATTTGCGTAACGTCCCCCGTCACAACCGCTCGGCTGCCTTCCCCTAAACGGGTAAGAAACATCTTCATTTGTTCTTTGGTTGTATTTTGCGCTTCGTCCAAAATGATAAATGCACCCGAGAGTGTTCTACCGCGCATATACGCCAGCGGAGCGACTTCGATGTCGCCACGCTCCATCAATTTCGCATACGTTTCCAGGCCCAGCAACTCCTGCAAGGCATCGTAGAGCGGACGAAGATAGGGATCGACTTTTTCGTGCATATCGCCAGGCAGGAAACCAAGTTTTTCCCCCGCTTCTACCGCTGGACGAGTCAAAATGATTTTATCAACCTGCTTACTCTTGTAAGCCGTCACCGCCATACATACCGCAAGGTAGGTCTTCCCCGTACCCGCAGGGCCAACACCAAACGTGACCGTGTTTTGCTTGATGGATTCCACATACTTCTTTTGACCGACCGTCTTGCATTTGATTTGCTTTCCGCGCGCCGTCACCGCAATCACGCCGCCGCAAAGCGCCGCAATTTCGCCCGCACGGCCTTCGCGCGCAAGTTCGATGCAGTACGCCATCCGACCCTTGTCCACCGTTTCGCCGTTCTTTGCCAAAATGAGCAGGGAAGAAAGCACTTGGCTTGCCACGCGCACCCCTTCCGATTCCCCTTGCAAACAAATCTTTACGCCGTCCACGTAGGGAATAACATCCAACTCCCGCGCCAGGAAATTTAAATTTTCATCGAACGTACCCAGTACTTTCGATAAATTGTCAATCGAACCAAAGTCGATCGCCACTTTTTCGTTTGCCAACTTTCTCTTCTCCTTGTGTCTTCGCGTTTCGCGCCTGCATTTGCTCGCCCGCGTCCCGCTCTTGTAATGCGCTTACGCGCGTATAGAATTACGGGCTTTGCCCGTGTCGTTTGATGGTTTATCCTATTTTTGTTTGCTCTGTACCGTTTTAGTCCGTATAGTGTTTACTCCGTTTCGGTGGGCGGATCGTTTAAGCCGTCTTCGCCCGCAAAGGGAGCACGGCGCACTTCCACCAGCAAGGTAGAACCCACCTTTTTCACGCCGCAAAATCCCACGCCGCTTAACCGTAAAACGTCCGCAGTTATTTTGTCCGATTGTTCCGCTGGATAACGGGCGTACTTTTCTATGCCGTGTGACGATAAAATCTCCGTCACTTGGGCGGTGTATTCGGTCGCGCCGACCAACTCCACCCGCAAAATCAGCCCGTCTGAAAAGGTCGTCAACCCCAAAAATAGCACAATGCCGAGTGCAATCCCCATTCGGTTTCTAACCGAATTCCATGCTTTTGCAAGCCCGCGTGACGGCAAAAGACGCGCAACATAGGGAGCATACTTGCCCCCATTATAGCACATATTTGGATAAATTGCAAAAATTTTTTCCACATCTTTTGCATCAACCGTGCAAATTATTTGATTTTTTTGGCTTTTTTTTGCTTTTTTAACGAAAATTCCTTCCCGATGCAGGCGGTTCAATGCCCGATAGGGCATCATCCCTTCAATGAGTACTTTGCACGTCACTATCGTCCACCTTCCAGCACACACACCGAAACCACCTTGCCCTGCACGCATAAATCCCCGTCCAAGAACTTGGCAATAGACAGTTCTTCCCCTTCAATCGCCACCGAACAGGCAGGAAAACAAACTTCCACCCGATCACAGGAAAAATCCCCCAGCCCTTTCACCCCTTCGCAATACACCGCTCGCAGGGGAAAAAACAGCACTCTTGCCCCCGCAAACGCCGTAAATCCTTCGCTTTGGATAATTTCTTCGTAAAGCCGCATCGTCCCATCCATTTTTCGTTTTTATGTAGTATATGCTGGGCGCAAAAAAAGTATGAATAACGGGGGCAGGTATGCGTTGAAATGAAAAAAAGAGCGCCGTTAGACACTCCTTTTTTCGATGATGATTTTACCTTCTATGCCCTGTTCGCAAGCGACGGACAGCGCAAACCGTTCCCCGACGATATCCAGCCATTCCGTCGCAACGGTTGGCGTTTTAGATGAGATGGCGTCAGGGCGAAACACACCTTGCCCTTTCACCTTAAACATACTTTCTTTTCTCGTCCAAGTGGATACAAGATAATCCGCCTGCGCATCCTGCGGAAGGCCAGCATATTCCAAGCCTTCTTCCACCGTCAAAAAATGAATATTTTTTAACTTTTTCACCGCTTTTTCGGAAACTCTTTCGACGTCCACTCCGACGGATTTTTCAGCGATTATAAGAGCAACAGCCACGATATTTTCGCTATGCGACAAGGAAAAAGACACCCCGTTCGCCCGCCATTTTCCAGAAGACAACTTTTGAAAATTGCAGGCCGAAAGCGGAACACCCTTTTCCGTCAATACCTGTTCTAAGAGCCGCCACGCGTAGTATTTTTGCGCCTTGACCTTACCACTCTTGCACGCCGCAATTTCCGTTTCTCGTTCTTTACAAGCAAGTGGTATGCGTTCTTCTGCAACCTTCGGGATTTCCGCCCAAAAAACGTGTAACCTTTCGTCGTATGGAATTGTCAACCCAAAAGCGTTCATCATCTTTTCTCTCTTTTATTCTTAAAATATAGTTGTAAACGCGTACACGGTAGCCACTTATTCACCAAATACACACATTTTATAGGACCGCCCGTTTGGCCGTTCCCTTTTAACACTAACATTTTCAGGATAAACAAAGCGGGCCGCAACGCAACCCGCCTTTCGCTGTTTATTTCTCGAGCGTTTCGTCCACAATTTCCGCATCAACCGCGTTAACGGATACACTCTTAATCCCATTCATAACGCCGCTCTTTGATTTGTAGCCTTCTTCACTCATCGCGATACTTTCGCCGTTCGATGCAATCAAGCGGTATCTATACAAGCCCGCTTTGTCAAAATATACTTCAAACTTTGGACAAGTCTTCGCGACGGGGTTTTTCAACGTCTGATCTTCCACACGATCTTCCGCAATGCATTTTACCGCGTGCTTGCCGATGCTTTCCATCCCCTTCTTGCAAGCCGCCTTCGTCGTATATACTTGCGAAGAAACCGCAATCTTTTCTTTATTCACTGCATACAAACTAAAATTAAATGCGCCGCTGGGCGTTTTCTTGATAACAAATTTTCCCATAAAAAATCCCCTTTTTGTTTTTGTGCTTTTATTATATCAAACAACGAACGATTTGTAAATACCCCCGCGGATATTTTTTCGACTTTTTTCGTCAGATTTTTTCTTTCGTAAGCCATTCCCCCTGTAATTCAAACGGTTTTCCAAAGAAAATCGCCCTTTTTTAGAAGAATGCCCCCCCTGCGCAACGCCTATAAAGGCGAAAAAAACAGCAAAAAAACTTTTTTTAAATTTTTTTAAATTTTTTTTGAAAAAGTACTGAAAAACGCTTGCCTTTATAAAAAATATGTGGTATATTAAATAGGCTTTCGACGGAAGTTTAGCTCAGCTGGGAGAGCATCTGCCTTACAAGCAGAGGGTCATAGGTTCGAACCCTATAACTTCCACCAACAAAAGATAGTGCGGATAATATATGCGGGAATAGCTCAGTGGTAGAGCGTCACCTTGCCAAGGTGAATGTCGCGGGTTCGAATCTCGTTTCCCGCTCCAAGGATTCGCACTATCTTTTCTTTTTTAAGAAAACGGATAAGGCGCTATAGCCAAGTGGTAAGCCCAAGGTCTGCAAAACCTTTATCCCCCGGTTCAAATCCGGGTGGCGCCTCCAAAAAGAACTCTGCGCGACACCGTGCAGAGTTCATTCTTTTTTAAAAATAACGCAAGGGATTTTAGGTCCTTTGCGGAAAAGTTTTTCGAGAACTGAGCAAATAATGCAAAAAAATTGTATAATTACTACACGCTCGTGTGGTGGAAAAGGCAGACGCAAGGGACTTAAAATCCCTCGGTAGAGATACCGTATCGGGTCAAGTCCGATCACGAGCACCACTATGAACGTAAGTTGAACCGAACAGGCTTGACTTACGTTTTTTCTTTTTATCCCGAAAAATCGGCTTGACATTAAAACGGCGTGATAGTAATTTCACTACCGCGCCGTTTGCATTTTTTTATCAATAATATTTGCATATATTGTTTTAAATTGTAACATAGAAAAGTCGAAAAGAATAAAGAAACTTTATATGATTATACAACGCTCCTTTCAGCCTGTCAAGCACTACGCCTTGAATGTTTTTTGTTAACCCCGTTCTCCTGATAGGTTCATGACAAACCAAATAGCCAAAGCGTAATTTAAATTTTAATTGCATAAAAAAGTCTTCGTGTGTTGTCACGAAGACCCTTTGTTACATAAACTATGGATAAATAAAAGTTAAACATATTTATCCCATAATTTTTGCGTTATGTTTTCAAATATAAAATCGAAATGGCAGACCAACCGTGGCAAAGGCTACCAGCGTTATCGAATGCACTTGCCCCATCTATCGTTTCCCATACGGTATTGCCCCCTTCTACCATCTTCCCGTAGTCTTTTCGGATTTCATCGCATACCTGCCCCTGCCATTTCCCCAAATTCGTCGCTAAAAGCGCATCATACTTGAAGGATTTCATACTCAAAGAGCAGTCACTCAGATCCCCGTTTGCAATCTTTGCGCAAATACGGTGTTACGCCTATGTCGTCAAAGGACTTATACCATTCATAATCGCCGTATTAATTGCTCGCAACGTATCGCCCGTTTACAAACAGAGTATAATCCCCATCGCAAGAAAGACGGCAAGTAGCCTTACCGCCTTCCCCAACGAATCCGTCATAAAGCTCGCCATAGGTATCAGGCAAAGAAACTTTCTCCACCCAAATCCACTTTGCTAAATTAAAACTTTTCATAATATATTATTTACAACTCTTTTTATGAGATAATAGCCAAGTTACCAACTTGTCGCCATCATAGGCAATATCCCACGCATTATGCCCAACACCATAGCAAATTTCAAGTTGCGCCTTTCCACCGCACCTGTGAATAGCCGTCAGCATTGCAATACTTTCTTGTAAAGGGACAACATCATCGCAATCGCCGTGATACATATAAACAGGAACGTCTTTTAACGGCCAGGGATACCAAACAATACCGCTGCCGCAAACAGGTGCAATCGCCGCAAATCTTTCCGCGTCCGCCATTGCCAGCATCCACGTTCCCGTTCCGCCCATACTCAGTCCCGTAAGATAAATCTTATCCTTATCTATGGGTAATTCTGCACAAATATAGCCCAAAAACGCAAGCAAAGATTCCGTATAGCATCCCCAGTATTTTTCAAACGGACATTGCGGCGCAATGAAAATAAAGGGGTATTCTTTTCCATCTTCTCTCACGTGTTTCATGAACCCATGTCTGCATGCAACGTCTAAATCATCCCCTCTTTCCCCTGCTCCGTGCAAGAAAAATACCAAAGGGTATTTCTTGGTTGAATCATAATCCTTGGGCAAATATTTCACGTATTGAAAATTATAAAAGGTTTCGTGTTGCCATTTATGCTTTGTATACATTGCATACCCACCATTATAATAATTCTATGATTTGGTCGCAAATCTCCGTCATTCCTTTCGACGTGGGATGCCCGTCCACTTTTTCAGTTTCTCCCAAACAAATGCTTTTAACCCCATAGTAAGCCGCTGCTGTTTTTATACAATCCACAATTTCAACTTTCAAGCCAGAATTGATAATAAAAACAATATTCAAACTCGGCAAATCGGATTTTAGCATAGACATAAAATAGCAAATAGCAGGCAAAGCATTATACAAATCCGATTCCGTCCACCCCGAGAGCATCATCTCCCCAAGCGGAGAATCCGACCAGCTATCATTCGTTCCGCCAAATATAAGTAACGTGTCAATTTCGTGTTCCAAGAAAAAGTTTTCTTCTTTTAACTTACGATAACGGTAAATAAAGGACGACGTTTTTGAGCAGTCCACCTTCTCCCAGCCCGTATAGCAAATGGTTGAGCCAGACCAACTGTTGTTCAAGACCAAGTTAACGCCTGTTTTTGCCACGAACTTTTTCCACCAAGTATCTTCAACGGCTTGCACGTCCAAGCTCGGATAATACGGCAAATACCCCTTGGGAATATACCCGTTAAACGTCGAGTAACTATCCCCCATAATCACAACTTTTTTCATCTTTATTCCCCTGCAATGATGTTTTCCGCATTAGAAAGCTCTTCTTTTTTCACCTTCCCAAGAGCCTGCTGTTCCTTATATAATGATAACCAACGGAAAAATGTCCGTACCGTCATATATAACGCATAAGCCATATAAATTAGGTAAGTCAAATTTGCCATCTTACCATCAATGAAAACGACTTGCACCCACAAAAATAATTGCGTGGCGATCGACACAAGGTTTAATGCAGGAGATTCTATATACGCTACAATATTCAAAATAGGAACAACTACGCCAAGCACTAGTGCCAACCCATCCGTGACTACCGCTGTTCCATCCATCTTCCAAAGAACGAAAGCACATATTGCCCATGCAAGAACTAAAAGCCCTGACAACAAAATACGCTGCTTGCCGCTAAACGAACGAAAAACCGTCGCCTTCCCATAAGCGTCTTTTTTCCAGCGAAAATAAGCAATCAGCGCCATCGCAATACCGAACAACGTAGAAGTCATCGTTCCGTACACGCCTTCCATAAAGTAGCCGATAATGTAAATACAACTGTTTAATGCACCAAGTAAAAAGCCTATTCTATTTGCTTTTGCATTCAGCAACATAATTATCAACGAAAAGAATAGCGGTAACACTTTGATGAACATCTGCTCAAATACAATCGCACAAACCAATATCCCTATCGCAGTAATCGCCATTGGAACATAGTCCATAAAAATTTTCTTTACTGTCTTGTTATTCATATTAATACTTGTTTTACTTCCAACTCAACTTTTTCAAGGCGAACACTGTTTTTCGCCATTACGCAAACGCTATTATACCCGATTTTCGTTTCCATGCCCGTAAGTTCGCAGGTAAGCATCGTGCAAGGCTTGCTCATATCCAGCCCTTGCAATAAACGGTGCGTTACCGTATATCCAGAAGTAGGAGCAACTTCTTCCGTTGTTACCTGCAAGTCTCGGTAGGGCATCGCTTTGCACAGGAGCTTTTGTCCATTGAAAAATATTTCGGGGAGTTCCGTCAATTCTTCAAAAAGAAGTTTCAACGTCGCGCTCTTAGCATCAGCCACGTTTTCCGCAACGTACAATTCTACACCGCCTTCCTTCTCTATCACTTTCGGGAGTTGTCTATCCGCATTCAAAT
>JAZOLF010000133.1:0-8467 GCA_045652785.1 Candidatus Scatosoma sp.
AGTCAGCAAAGCTGACAGCTCCCTTTACACAAGGGAGCCTTGTAAAAAGGTATAAGCAAAAGTACAAAAATCCCTCAGTCAGCAAAGCTGACAGCTCCCTTTACACAAGGGAGCCTTGTAAAAAAGGTATAAATAAAAACGGATCGATAATCGAGCCGTTTAGTATTTTTATTAGAACGCTTTGCCTGCCGGGCCAAGCACGTTGACAATCTTGTGTTTTACCATTTCCTTCATCATTGCACGCGCGTCGCCAAGATATTGACGAGGGTCGAAGTGACCAGGTTGCTGAGTGAAGTGTTGACGGATTGCAGCCGTGAACGCTACGCGAAGGTCGCTGTCGATGTTGATTTTGCAAACAGCCATTTGCGCTGCTTTGCGAAGTTCGGATTCGGGGATACCGATTGCGTCGGGCATGTGGCCGCCGAACTTGTTAACAAGGGCAACCTTGTCTTGGGGAACGGAAGATGCGCCGTGCAATACGATGGGGAAACCGGGCAATCTCTTGCCGATGTCTTCCAAGATATCCAAACGAAGTTTGGGGTCTTGACCGGGCTTGAACTTATAAGCGCCGTGGGAAGTACCGATTGCAATCGCAAGGGAGTCAATACCCGTCTTTGCAACGAATTCTTCTACTTCGTCAGGGGAAGTGAATTGTGCGTCAGCCGCATCAACGTTTACGTCGTCTTCGATACCAGCGAGTTTACCAAGTTCTGCTTCTACCACAACGCCGTGGTCGTGAGCGTATTCAACAACACGCTTGGTGATAGCGATGTTTTCTTCCCAAGGGTGAGAAGAAGCGTCGATCATAACGGAGGTGAAACCGCCGTCGATGGATGCTTTACAGATATCGAAATCTGCGCCGTGGTCAAGGTGCATCGCGATAGGAATATCGTTCGTTTCAACCGCAGCCGCTACAAGGTGTTTCAAGTAGGTGGGGTTAGCGTACTTTCTTGCGCCAGCGGAAACCTGCAAAATCACGGGGGATTTTTCTTCGTTTGCTGCTTCTACAATCGCTTGGATCATTTCCATGTTGTTTACGTTAAACGCGCCGATAGCATATTTTTCAGCGTACGCTCTTGCAAACATTTCTTTCGTTGTTACTAAGGGCATTTTACATATCTCCTATAAAAATACTTTTTCTCGTACTTTTTTATTATAGCACAGGGAAAGAAAAAAGGCAAATAAAAAAGCACAGGAAGAATGATTTTTTTTCTTCCCGCGTGCGCGTGATTTGCGCGTGCGCGTATATTTATTATAGAAAGGAGTGGATACACGAAAGAAAACGAACGGCAAAAGCAACGGCAAAAAGCATATAAAAATCCCAAGATATAGTGGTGAAATCCCTGAAAAAACAAGGTTTTCCCACAATTTTTTGGAAAGGCAAAAAAAAATGAAAAATTCTAAAAAAACTTGCAAAACTCAATGCAAAACCGATTGACTAAATTTTTGTTTCATACTATAATGAATAAGCAAGTTTGGGAAAGATCTTGATTTTACACCGTTTTCCCCGTTAAGTTTACGGTGCGGCAAGGGGTTCCAGGCAAAGCAATCACATCAAAAAAATATACTGTTATCAAGGAGTACACGATATGAAAACCTATATGGCGAATGCCCAAACGGTGGAGAGAAAGTGGTACGTAGTTGACGCGGCAGGTCTTACGCTTGGTCGTCTTGCTACGCGCGTTGCATCCGTTCTTCGCGGTAAGAACAAACCTACTTACACCCCCAACGTTGACTGCGGCGATTTCGTAATTGTAATCAACACGGACAAAGTAGTTCTTACGGGTAAGAAACTCGAAGACAAATTTTACAGATATCACACCGGCTATATCGGCGGCTTGAAGGAAATTTCCTACAAGAAGTTGATGGCGGAAAAGAGCGACCTTGCTGTTTATGAAGCAGTTAAGGGTATGCTTCCCAAGAATAGCCTTGGCAGAGCAATGATCAAAAAGCTCCGCGTTTATAAGGGCGCTGAACACAATCACGCAGCTCAAAAGCCCGAAGTATTGACCATTGACTAAGGAGAGAGAAGATTATGGCTAAAACGACTATGAAAAAGAAACTTCAATTCTGGGGCACGGGTAGAAGAAAGAAGGCGATCGCACGTGTTCGTCTTATTCCCGGTGGCAACGGCACGATCGTAATTAACGACCGCGCTTTTGATGATTACTTCCCCCAAGGTACTTTGCAATACATCGTTAAGCAACCTTTGGCTTTGCTTGAAGTAGAAGGCAAATACGACGTTATGGTAAACGTTGTAGGCGGTGGTTACACCGGCCAAGCAGGCGCTATCCGTTTGGGCGTTGCAAGAGCATTGCTCGAAGCAGAAGAAGGCTGCCGTCCTGCACTTAAAAAGGAAGGCTTCTTGACGAGAGACCCTCGTTCGAAGGAAAGAAAGAAGTACGGCTTGAAGAAGGCTCGTCGCGCTCCTCAATTCTCGAAGAGATAATGACAATAAAAAAAGGAATACTTCGCGTATTCCTTTTTTGTTTGTTCCAAGTGCCGCACTATTCGGCGTGTTGATAATCCACCCCCTATAAGGGGGTGTTTTTTCGTTTTGTTTCGTACATGGGTAGGGGGTTTATAAAAAATAGCCCACCTGTATTATCAATTTTTCTTACGTTTTCCCGCCTGCTGTTCGTGGCGCAAAAGATAGTTTTCGCACGCTCTTGCGGCGGCAGAAGAATCGGGGATTTCTTCCGCTTGTTCAGCGCTTTCCCCTTCGGGAAGGATGGGTTTTTCTTCTCCGCCCGCAGGGGATTGCGGTGGTGTGGGGGAAGGGGTTTGGGTGGCATCCAGCGCGCTTTTAATCAAATTCCAAATGGCGAAAGGTTCAATCGGCATAAAATACTCCTTTTTTTCAAAATTTTCCTGTATTTTCATAAGAAAGTCGTTTGATTTCGGTTGCAATAATTGACAAATTGATATATAATAGAATATGCGTTAGTATCGTCGAGTAATACTACCTTTCTATAAGAAAGGTGTATTGATCGGCTGGCAATATCATTAAGGAGTTCTTCAAATTTATGGGGAATAAAGCAAAAAGAATTTTTAGCATTGTAGCGGCTGCTACTTTGGTAGGCTCTGCGCTCGCTATGTCCGCATGTAAGGAAAAACCTTACGCGCTTGACAGCGCACTCACGATGCCTGCGGCAACGGAAGCGGTATCCAACGGCGGTTTTGCGGTAGAAAAGGGCGAATACGTTTATTTCATCAACGGACAAGCGCTTTCCACGGCGGACAACACCTACGGTTCGGCGAAAAAGGGTTCGCTGATGCGCATTAAGAAGTCGGATTTATCCGACCCTGCAAAGTGTGGCAATGCAGAAACGGTTGTGCCTTTGTTGCTCGTTAGCGGCGACATGAGCGCAGGGATCTATATCTATGGCGATTACGTATATTTCGCAACGCCCAGAACGGATAAGGACTTGAACAACAATATCAAGACTGGTCTTGATTTCAAGCGCGCGAAGTTGGATGGTACGGAAGTAATGTCCGACGCGTATTTCCAAACGTCTTCCACCAGCGTACAATATCGTTTTGTAAAGGGCGACGACGGCAAAATGTACTGTATGTACGTTGACGATGGTGCATTGAAGTCCTACAACCTTGATGACCGCAAAGAAACGGTTTTGGTAAAGGGCGCAGCAAGCAGTTTCTTGTTTGATAAGACGGATAAGGAAAGCGACGTTGTTTACTACACGATGAACGTACCTAACTATTTCTTTGGTACAGAAAACGAAACGACCGAAAGTTATAACCAAGTTTTCCGTGTAAACGCTACCGCACAAGTTTCCGTTAATTCGGATGCGGCAAGTTACACCGTGACGGGTTCGGGCTACACGAAGACGTATGATTTCAACGAAGAATACTTCCAAAAAATCATCGACGAAGAAAAGGAAGCGCAAAAGAAGGACAAGGATTTGGAACTCACCTATGATTTGTCCGACTATACGACCTACGGCTACGTAAACCTTGGTGAACTTGTTATCGACGGTATCGGCTCTTCGGACGGCGAATTTGCAAAACCCAACGAAAAGACCGAACAATTCCACGATAAAGCGGATTATACGGCAGCGAAGGAAGATGCGTTGTTTGCGGAACTTGCAGGTTATACCTACACCTTGCAATCCTACGAAAACGGCGGTATCTATTTCACCCGCGCGAACGTTAATGCAACGGAAAACGATCCCAACTATCTCTACTATGTAGCAAACGAAAGCGTTTCCGCAAGCGCATGGAATACCGTTCTTTGCAACGAAAACAATGCGTTCACGGTGGTTTCTACCGATACGACCAAAGCGTCGGCGTCGGCAATCTACTACGTAGATAACGGCGAACACTTCTACCTGTACGTTTCTGGTGATAAACTCATCCGTGCAACTGCAACGGAAGAAGTTGAAATCGCGAAGAAAGGCTTTACCGGCAGAACGTTGCTGTATGTAAAGGATAACTACTTGTATTCCTATAACTCCGATACGAAGAATCTTTCCCGTATCGACTACACGGGCGACGCGTCGGTTTACCACGGCTTTGCAGGCAACGAAGAATACACCGATATTCAAATCCTGCAAATCGAATTCAACATCGCTTGGTACGCTCCTGAATTCTTCGATAACGTATTGCTCTACAACAATGCGCAAACGATTAACGGCGTTTCCTACAACTACATCAGCGCAGTAAACCTTGCAGGTAAAAACGGCATGATGAGCGTTGCGGAACTCAAAGCGTTCAACGAAAAGTATGATGAAGTGGTTGATTTCATCAACGGCTTGAAAGGCGATGAAAACTTGGCAATGGCGATTATGAGTTACTTCCGTAGCGGTTCTCGCGCGGCAGTTGACGGTTTGGTGGCAGACTACGGCGAAGACGCATTGTCCGAAAAGGATATGGTAGAGTTTAACGCTTACGTAAACTTGGGCGTTGGCAAGAAACCTGCATCTTCTTCGCAACAAGCAAACAACTACGCTGAAAAGTTCGTAGATGAAAACGGCAAGCATTATAACGTGTTGTCCTACTTCGTGCAAAACGTTGGTGCGGTAAGCGACGAAGATGAGCAAGCAATGCTTGCAGGCTACAAAGCAAGCGTTTATACCGCTCCTGTGGAAGAAACGACGGAAGAAAGCACGGGCCTGAAATGGTGGGGCTGGATGCTTATTATCATCGGTGGCGTAGCGGTAGTTGTTGGCGGCATCTTCTTGTTCTTCTACATCAAGAAGAAGAGCAAGCAAGCGATGGAAGAACGTATGAGATCTTCCAAGCCCAGAAGAAAGATCGATACGACGGACGATAAGACCATTGACGTCTATGCGGACGACGAAGAAGAAACGACGGAAACGGCTGAAGTAGCGACCGAAGAAATCGTGGAAGAAGTAGCGGAAGAACCTGCAACCGAAGAAAAGGTTGACGAAGAAACCGCAGAATAAGCGAAAAAACATAAGACCGTTCTTGTAAAAAGAGCGGTCTTGTTTCATTTTTGTAATTTTTTTAAAAAAAATTAAAAAATTCCGTAAAAAACAGTTTACAAAACTTATAAATCTTAATATAATATAGCAAAATCCTATCGTAAGCATTTTTGGTGCGATAAAAAGGATTCAATCAAAGGGAGAAAAGGAACATGGCGAACTACATTATTTGTCCGAGATGCGAATTGAATTTCATTGACGCGGATGAAAGAGAGTATTGCGAAGTATGCGAAAAGGAGTTGGCAGGCGAAACGTCCTTTGGGGATGAGTTTGACGACGAAACAAATGAAGAAATGGAACTTTGCCCGCTTTGTGGCGACGTATATATGAAGGTCGGCCAAAAGATGTGCGACGACTGTGCGCGTAAGAGCGAATATGAAAAAGACATCGGCGAAGAAGACGTTGAAAAGGAAGACGACAGTTGGCGCGCTTACTTGGACGACGACGATACCGAAGATTTGGGTATTCCTATGGACGATATTGACTTCGACGACGAAGAAGAAATGGAAGAAGACGAAGAAGAAACGAGCAAGGAAGACGAATGGGAAGAAGTTTCGGCGGACGATTATGATGAAGACTTGGACGACGAAGACGACGAAGACGACGATGATTTTTAATCAAAAGCACCCTATAAAGGGGTGCTTTTTTTCTACACTTGACAAAAGCGCGAAAAAGGAGTACAATCAACGTATGAAACGGACAAAGAAAACATTTTTATTGTGTATGATGCTTGCGGTCGCGTGTATGAGCGGTTGCACCTGGAATTTCAAACAAGCTTTTTGCAACCATCAATATACGGAAATCACCGTAGCCCCCAGTTGTATGGGCGAAGGCTACACAGCGGAGCGCTGTGAAGAATGCGCTCACGAAACCAACAAGCGGAATATCAAGCCGATGTGGGGCGCGCATTCGGGGTTCGGCGTGTGTACGGGTTGCCGTCAAGAGATTTGGAAAATGCTGGCGGCGGACTTGGAACAGGAAGGGGTAAACTACGTAGATGCCTACGGCTGGTACCAAGGCATCAACGCAAACGAGTGGGTGAGCCTGTATAAGCAAAAGAGCACGGGCAAGGTCTTTTTGGCGTATAAAGGTGCGTACTCTACCATCGAAATCGACTTGACGGATACAAATTGTCAATTTTCCTACGTGCTGGACAATAGTGTCTTTTCGGGCATTTTAAGCGCACAGGAAATCCCCCAAGATGAAAACGCGCGCGACCGCGCCCAAAAGTACGCGATGGTGGCTGCAAGCGCTGCGGAAAAGTATTTTTTACAAGGCAAAAAATATTCGATGAAGAACTTTGCCTTTGTCTTTGTATAAGCGGCAAAAACGGGGCAATAAACAACAAAAAAGGAAAGGTGACACTTGGTTCATCTTTCCTTTTTCTTTGTGTTTTTCGCCTGATTTTTACAGGTCGTCTGCGTCCTGTACGGGCTTTTCTTTTTCATTCAAAGGCACGCCCGTATAACTACCGTTTACATCCGTCTTTGAACGCGTTCCCACCAGCGATAACGCTACTTTGGTGGGGGCAGGTACGCGTTTACTGTCTTTCTTATTTGCAGTTTTCTTCATGATGTTGGGGCTTACATTTGCCACCGCAAGCGCTGGTCTTGCTCTTTGCATTTGCCTTGTTGTTCGTTTGCTTGTTCATCTTCTTTTCGTTCATGATTTTTTTCTCCTTTTGAAAGCATTTGCTTTCCATTTTCAGTTTGCTATAAACAACCTTCTATTATTCAAAAAAAGGTTGGAAAAGTATGCCAAAACGCTTGCCTTTCCATCGCCGCGCGTGTACAATAATAATAGCGCCAAACGGGCGCGTAAGGAGAGAAAAATGTTCCACGTTGTTTTGGTAGAACCCGAAATTCCGCAAAATGCAGGCAATATCGCGCGTACCTGTGCGGCGACAGGTACGGCTTTGCACATGATCCGTCCGCTCGGCTTTGAAGTTTCCGATAAGTATTTGAAACGCGCGGGGTTGGATTACTGGAATTTGGTGTCCATTTCCTACTACGATAGTTTGGAAGAGTTGCAGGCAAAGTTTCCTGATGCGCGGTTCTTCTACTTTACGACGAAAGCGCGCCATCGCCATTCGGACGTGGCGTTCCGCGACGGCGACTTCCTTGTGTTCGGTAAGGAAACGAAAGGGCTCCCCGAAGAACTGCTGATGAAGAACGAAGAAACCTGCTTGCGTATCCCGATGGACGGCAGAGCGCGTTCTCTCAATTTGAGCAACTCGGTAGCGATTGCGGTGTATGAAGCGCTCCGTCAAACGGATTTTGAAGGCTTGCAGGAAGAAGGCGAACTCCACAACCATTCGTGGTCAGATTTGTTATAAATAGGTATAAACGGAATATATTGTGTCAATAACCCTTGTGTACGTAAACACGGGGGTTATTTTTTTATGCGAAAAATAGGTATAATTTTGCTGGTATTCTCCATAATGCTTTTAACGGTGATCGGGCTTACAAACGGGAAAAGTGGTGGGCAGGTGTGCGATGAGTACATTCGTATCCACATCCGCGCGGATAGTGATGATCCGCAGGCACAGGCGGTAAAATATGCCGTCCGCGATCGCTTGGTGACGGAAATTGCCCCGATAATCGCGGAATGTAATTCCCTTGACCAGGCGGCAGAAACCCTAAAAAAAGCGGAAACGCATTTATCCAAAGCGGGTACAGACACCCTTGCAGGGCTGGGGTTTTCCTACCAAGCCCGCGCCGTCGTGCGGCGTGAATACTTCCCCACACGCGTCTATGGGGATTATACTTTGCCCGCAGGCGAGTACCTTGCGCTGATTGTAGAACTCGGCCGCGCGGAAGGGCAAAACTGGTGGTGCGTGATTTATCCGCCGCTGTGTTTTGCAGGGCAAAGCGGAGTACCTGTGCAGTATAAAAGCCGAATTTTAGAGATGATTGACGCTTGGAAAAACAGGTAAGCATCATAAAAAGCGCGAAAAAAAGGGTGAAAAAGCCGTTAAAACCGCTCAAAAACTTGCAAAAAAC
>JAZOLF010000134.1:0-4725 GCA_045652785.1 Candidatus Scatosoma sp.
GAGGACGTGAACATTCTCTTTGCGAACTCCCCAAGCATACCTTGTAAATCGCAAAGCGTGATACCCTTATCCACAACAAGCCCTTCCATTTGATGGAACATAGGCGAGTGCGTAGCGTCGTCGTCCGAACGGAATACACGACCGGGCGAGAGAATTTTGATGGGGGGATTTTCCTTTTCCATTACACGGATTTGCCCTGCGGAAGTTTGCGTTCTAAGCAGCAAATTTTCCGCCAAATAGAAGGTATCCTGCATATCTCTTGCGGGGTGGTCTTTGGGGGTATTGAGTGCCGTGAAGTTATAATAATCGGTTTCAATTTCAGGGCCTTCAAACACCTTGAACCCCATCCCTGCGAAGATGTCAATGAGTTCATTCTTCACCAAAGTAATCGGGTGCAACGCGCCAGCGTGGTATTTTTTACCGGGCATCGAAATATCAATGCGTTCCGCAGCATACTTTTGTTGCATTTCCTTTTCCTTAACAACCACCGCGCGCGCTTCGAACGCCGCTTCCATGCTTTGTTTGAATTCGTTTACGATTTTCCCGAAGACAGGCTTTTCTTCCTTAGGCAAATCTTTCATCCCTGCCATAATGGTTTTCAATTCCTGTTGGAATTTCACCTTCAATTCGTAAAGCGCTCTACCGCTTTCCGTGTTTTCCATTGCAGCCAAAATTTCTTGGCGCAAGGCATTGATTTTTTCCTGCATATTGTTCTCCTTTAAGGTTTGTTTTCTTTGTTGATATAAAAAAGCGCCCTGCGTGCAAATGCACACAGGGCGATTAAAACCGCGGTACCACCTGGATTCGCAAGGCGCAAACGCCCTGCCTTCTTTTTCGCTATCACGCGCGAAACGCGGCGACGACTACTCTATTCCCCGTCGCGGCTCCCAAGCGAAACGGCCATTTTTCTCCACCTTTGCATCTTTCAGCCTACGGATGCAATCTCTGGAAAAGCGGAATGTGAAAAACACCAACTTGTTCTCAGCCTTTATCTGAATATAGATATATTATATCTATTAAAATCGGTTTTGTCAAACGTTTTTCAACGATTAATAGGCACTTTTAACGCCGCCACCCCTGGTTGCGATGTTATAATCCTTATCGTAGTTGGTATATTGTTCGCGAAGTTCATCAATTTCGCTATCCGCTTCACTCAAAATCGAATCACTCGTTTCTCTCAACGCTCTTTGGATATCGTCCTTAATATAACTAATATCCGATTCCACAACGCTATTCGAAAGCCCGTATTCCGCACTAATCGTGAAGGTAATTTGCGTACCGACAACGCTTGCGCGAACGTTGATAAAGAGTTTCGTACCCGCGTGTACGTATTGCGTACCCGAGTTTCTGCTTGCAATCGACTTCATTCTGGATTCCAACTGGCCATAGTTATCTACGGTACGGCCGCTGCTGGACGAGTTGCTATAACTGCTCGAACTGCTGGAACTGCTAGACGAACTGCTTCTATATCCGCTGCTGGACGAGCTGCTGGAACGGCTGGAACTGCCGCCCTTTCTACCCCAAGAACGGAACCAACCCGTCCCTACCGAATCGGTATAAGGCACACCGTTCGAAATCATGGTAAGCACGACAAACACAAGCGTACCCAAGAACGCAATCCACGCCCAAAGTTCGGGCAAAAAGATATAGGAAAGGATTTGCATAACAACGCCGATCACCAACGAGTAAGCAACCGCAATCGCAGGCGCAAAGTGGAACCCTTCGTCTTCTTCATCTTCAATGATTTTGCACCAAATCCACATGGTCACGTTGCCCGAGCAAATGCAAGCATAGTAGAAAATCCCACCGATCAAGCCTTCGGGTTTCACCATATCCGTTCCGCCGAGTTCAGGCACTACGAATGCGATTTCGAAGAACAAAACGACCAACATGCTTACAATGAAGACGACTGTTTTAATAATTCTGCCGACCACGTTATCCAGCAACGCCCAGTCTAACACTTCGTAGAGCACTTGGTTGATTACACAAACCACCAACGCGAACATGATAGGCACCATCAGCACCACAAGAATGTCCACATCGGGATTAAACAACTCTACAATTTTGCTCAAAATAAACGCCGCGATCATCATCCCTACGCAAACCAAAGCAGTAAGAAGAATTCTCCACGCACCCTTAATAATACACATAACGCTTCTCCTTTTGTACATTTTATTCTTACGTACAATTTCTATTATTATAGCACGCAATCCCCCGCCTGTCAAGACGAAGGATGTAAAAAGTTATTCAGTAATTTCGATATTTTCCGCCACAGGAGTAAGTTTACCCGCCTTGCATGCGGACAAGGCAACCATTGCCAATACGGATACAAGCGCCGCCGCAATACTCAACATCGCCCACAACACAACCCCGATATCCAAATAGCAGTAAATAAAATACGCATCAACAAGCAACGCGATAATCCCGAACACAGACAAAAGCGAACACACCGCTTTATGTACCTGTTTTCCTTTCTTCGCTGCCGAGTGCAAGCACAATCCCGCTACCGTATGTAAAATCAAAGCAACTGCCGACGTAGGATATTGAAAAATGAGCGCCAACGCGTACACCACAGCAAGCCCCAAACCATCCCAGCCTTCCATCTGCGGAACGCCTATCTTAAAGAAGGAAATATCCAAATAGATAAACCCCAACGCTAATAGATATAGCGCCGCCGCAATGAACTGCAATATGGTGGCAACCTTTATTTTCTTTTCCATATGTACCCCCTAAAAAAGCATAGTCCGACGAGAAAGGCGTCGGACTATTTTCACCATTATTTACTCTTCAAAACCGCCAAGATTTCCTGCAAAAGTACGGTATTTTGCATAGCCTTTTCTTCTTGCGCCGCCTTTGCAGCCGCTTCCGCTTTCGCCGCTTCTTCCGCTTTTGCCGCTTCTTCCGCCGCCTTTGCAGCCGCCGCTTCCGCTACTTGCGCTTCATAAATAGCCTTCGCGTCTTTGTATTTAATCTTTTGTTCTTTCGCAATCGCCTTAATTTGTTTCTTTTCCGCGCGTTTGCTCTTTGCTTCGCCTTCCGCCTTATCTTTTGCCGCATTCAAGTTATTGATAATGCGCACAATAGTAAAGAGTACAAACGCAATCAACAAGAAGTTGATAATCGCGCTTATCAATTCACCCCATTGCAAGCACAGCGACAAATCCAAAGTCGTCGTTCCATCTTCCGCAACGATCCACGCCTTATCCGTGAGCGGCGTAACAATTGCAGCCAAGCCGTCGCCAGGCAAAATGAGCGACAACAAGAAATTGATAAACGGTTTCAATAAAAAATTTGAAAGCCCGTTCACAATCCCCGTGAACGCACCACCGACGATAACACCGGCGGACATATCGAGTACATTACCACGGGTAATAAACTTCTTAAATTCCGCAAAAAAGTTTTTAAGCGCACCCTTTTGTTTTTTCATACATTTGTACCTACCTAATTTTTCATTCGTGAAAAAATCACTACACTCATTTTACACCATAAAACGCATTTCGTCAATGCCTGTACCAAAAAAAATAAAAGAAAATGCAAAAAAAATCCTGCACTTTCCTTTACCACTTTTCATAATATTTTACATTTTCGACGGTTTTCGCAAAAAGGCTTTGAGTTGCCCCAGCGTATTTTCCAGCCCATCCGCCGCGGCATAGAGCGCCGCCCGCTCTTCTTTCCGCTCCGCTTGTTCGGCAAACCGACGGTACTCCGCCGCCAAACTCTTTTCAAAGACCAACATATCCAGCAGAGTATCTTTCTCATTCAAAGTCACTTCCCGCTTTTCAATTCGCATTTTTTTCGCCCCCTTGCTTTTCATTCTCCTTGGGCAACTCCCCTTCCAGCGCGGCGAGTGCCGCTCCCCGTTCGGTATGTTTTTGCGCCAACTCCTGCATGAACTCAGCCAAAGTCTGATCGGTCAACGTTCTTCCATAAACGCTGGCTTTGCGTGCGGCCAACTCTTCCAATCTTCTCAATATCGACAAACCCATAAAAAAATCCCCCTTGCACGCAGTATGCGCCAAAGGGGAAGGAAATAACCATTTTATCAACTGTTCTTCTTTGCAAAATCGCAAATCATTTTCAGCGGACAATTCCCGCAGTCAGGCTTTTGCGAATGGCAAATTTGTCTTCCGTGGTAAATCATCCAATGATGCGCCCGCGACCACTTGTCTTTGGGTACAACTTTCATCAACGCGGCTTCCACCTTTTCAGGCGTATCCCCCTTCGCAAGCCCCAAACGGTTGCTCACGCGGAATACGTGGGTATCCACCGCAATCGCATCCCCGCCAAACCAAACGGCATACACGACGTTCGCCGTCTTTTTACCAACGCCTGCAAGGCTCATCAAATCTTCGATGGTTGAAGGCACTTCCCCGCCGAACCGTTCCAAAATATCACGGCTTGCCGACAAAATATGCGCCGCCTTGTTGCGATAAAACCCACACGAAAAGATATATTTTTCCAACCCTTCTTGGGAGAGTTGCACCATCGTTTCAGGGGTGTTGTGTTCTTTAAAGAGTTCGCGCGTGACGATATTTACCCGCGCATCCGTACATTGTGCGGAAAGCACCACCGCCACCAAAAGTTCATAAGCGGTCGTGTACTCCAAAGCAGGCTTGGCGTCGAAATATACTTCTTCTAAAATGGCGAGTGCCGTTTTCTTATCTTGCGTATTCATGCTTTCATTATACACCCTTTTGCTCAAAAAAGCAAGCAAATTATCCTAAT
>JAZOLF010000135.1:0-5718 GCA_045652785.1 Candidatus Scatosoma sp.
TCGATAACGATGAATTCGCCGTCTGCAACCTTCTTGGAAAGCGCGGAGTAAAGCGCTACTTTCTTTGCCGTTGCCTTCATCTTCTTGGAGAAGTCACGGGACTTGGGTGCGAATACTACGCCGCCTTTGATCCATTGAGGAGCGCGAATGGAACCTTGACGAGCACGACCCGTACCCTTTTGTCTCCAAGGCTTAATACCGCCGCCTCTAACTTCGCTTCTCGTAAGAGTGGATTTGGTACCCTGTCTTTCATTAGCAAGACGGGTAACGACTGCCTGATGAATTACTGCTTCCTTATATTCAACACCGAACACGCTGTCGCAAAGTTCCATGGTGCCAACTTCGGAGCCTTTCATATTATATACTTTAATAGCCGCCATGTCTGTTCACTCTCCTTATTTGCTCTTAACGCTGTTCTTGATGGTTACGACGCTGCCCTTAGGACCAGGGATCGCACCCTTAATCAAGATTGCATTTCTTTGAGCGTCAACCTTAACGATTTCCAAGTTTTGGATGGTTACGTTTTCCACACCGTATTGACCTGCGAGATGCTTATGCTTGAATACTCTCGAAGGGGAACTGATGGGACCCATGGAACCGGGTTCTCTGTGCACAGGGCCGGTACCGTGCGTCATCTTCAAGCGATGTTGGTTCCATCTCTTGATTACGCCCGTGAAACCGTGACCTTTCGTCACACCGGAAACGTCAACCTTTTCGCCAGCCGCGAAGACGTCTGCTTTGAGCTCGTCGCCTACGCTGTAAGACGCTGCGTTTTCTACTCTGATTTCCTTCAAAACCTTGTGGGGTTTTACGCCAGCCTTCTTGAATTGACCAAGTTCAGGCTTCGTCAATGCCTTTTCGCTCACTTCGATAAAGCCAAGTTTAAGCGCTGCATAGCCGTCGCTTTCAACCGTCTTTACCTGAACAACAGGGCAAGGACCTGCTTCTACTACCGTTACGGGAATCACTTTCCCGTCTTGCGTAAAGATTTGGGTCATCCCTACTTTACGACCGATGATTGCTTTATTCATAGATAAAGTTCACTCCTTAAAAATTTTTATTCTCGAATACCTTGAAAAGTATTTCTCGGCGATGTTTGGTTAGCGATTAGAGCTTGATTTTGATATCCACACCTGCGGGCAAGTGAATGGAGTCAAGCAATTTCGCGTTGGGGGAATAGATATCGATGATTCTCTTGTACGTTCTCATTTCGAACTGTTCGCGGGAATCCTTATATTTATGGGGCGAACGAAGGATCGTTACGATTTCTCTTTCGGTAGGAAGGGGAATCGGACCGGAAATCTTCGCACCACTCTTCTTCATCGTTTCAACGATACGGCTTGCCGCTTCGTCAACGAGTTCGTGGTCATACGCTGCCAACTTGATTCTGATTTTTTGAATTGCCATTTTTGTTTCTCCTTTTTTGTTTATACTAACTATTTTTTTTCGCTTCCGTCAACGCATCCGTGTGTATCGAGCTCTTTACAAAATAAAAACACTCTTTTTCCGAGCGTCATTTTGCAAAGCCCTCGGTTAGTCGCAGGAGTCGAGCCCCCACTATTGTCCGTGGAAATTATCTGTCGAAACGGCTTTTGTTTCGAGTTTCAGTAACTTCCCACTTCAACCCATATACATACGCATACTACGCAAGCCTATACATAATATCAAATATTTCAAGACTTGTCATCGATTTTGCCATACTTTTTTTAATTTTTTTGAAAAAAGTTTTTCACGCTAAAAAAACGCCCTTTTGACGCCTTTTTATATATACGCGCGCGACCTTATATATTATATACGCGCGCCTTCCCGCAAAAGACGGAGCGCATCACCCTGCGCCCCGCCCGTTGCTTACAGCCAATTATTTGTTGTTTTTCTCTCTAAATCTTGCTTTTGCACGCAATTCGCTATCCAAAATGCGTTTACGGATACGCAAAGATTTCGGCGTCACTTCCAAAAGTTCGTCGTCCGCGATAAACTCTAAGCATTCTTCCAAACTCATGCGGCTAACGGGAACAAGCGTCAAAGCGTCATCGCTACCCGAAGAACGTGTGTTCGTCAAATGCTTGGTCTTACAAACGTTTACGTTAATATCGTCGGAAAGGTTGGTGTATCCTACAACCATACCTTCGTACACGGGCGTACCAGGCGTGACAAACAAAGTGCCGCGCCCCTGCGCGTTAAACAGCCCGTAGGTGACCGCATCGCCCGTTTCAAAGGCAACCAGCGAACCCGTACTTCTGCGTTGCATATCCCCCTTGTAGGGTTCGTATGCGAAAAATACGGTATTCATAATCCCTTGCCCTTTCGTGTCGGTCAAGAACTCACTCTTATATCCAAACAAGCCACGGGAAGGCACAATGAACTCTAAACGCATTCTTTCGCCAACCGCCGTCATTTGCAACAGCATCCCCTTACGGTTGCCCATCGCCGCAAATACGGGACCCGTCATATCTTCGGGTACGTCCGCAACAAAGCGTTCCATCGGCTCGTGACGAACGCCGTCAATGTCTTTGTAGAGTACCTTCGGCGTGGAAACCTGGAACTCATACCCTTCGCGACGCATCGTTTCAATGAGAATGGAAAGGTGCATCTCCCCACGGCCACAAACACGGAAACTGTCCGCGTATTCGGTGTCATTGACACGCAAGGATACGTCGCGCAAAAGTTCCTTATACAATCTATCGCGCAACTGACGAGTCGTAACAAACTTCCCTTCCTTACCCGCAAACGGGCTGTCGTTTACCGACAAAGTCATTTCCACCGTAGGCTCGTCAATTTTGATAAATTGTACCGGTTCAACTTTACCAGGTTCACATACCGTATCCCCGATATTCAAACCGTCAATCCCAGAGAATACAACAATATCCCCTGCAATCGCTTCTGCGGCAGGTGCGCGTTCCAACCCTTCGATGTGGTACAAGTTCACGATAGGGCAGTTGGTACGTACTTTGCTGTCCAAATAGTTGCAGATACTAACGGGTTCATTTGCGCGGATGCGCCCGCGTTCAATTCTACCGATACCGATACGACCCACGAACTCGTTGTAGTCAATACAGGAAACCAACAACTGCCCCGCACCATCCACGTCCACGTCCATAGGCGGGATCGTTTCAATAATCGTTTCAAACAAAGCCGAAAGGTCTGCGCCTTGTTGATCGGGCGTAAGAGAAGAAGTCCCCTGTCTGCCGCAGCAATATACGATCGGGCTTTCGAGTTGTTCGTCCGTCGCATCCAATTCCATCATCAAGAGCTGCATTTCTTCCACAACTTCGTCAATGCGCGCATCAGGGCGGTCAACCTTGTTGATAACAATGATGAGTTTCAACCCAAGTTCCAACGCCTTTTGCATAACAAAACGCGTTTGGGGCAAAGGACCTTCTGCCGCGTCCACCAAAATCAACGCGCCGTTTACCATCTTCAAAACACGTTCTACTTCCCCCGAAAAGTCCGCGTGCCCGGGGGTATCTACGATATTGATTTTCACGTCGCCCCACCTTGCAGAAGTGTTCTTTGCAAGAATGGTGATCCCACGCTCTCTTTCCAAATCTCCCGAGTCCATTACACGGTCTTGCACCTGTTGATTTTCACGGAACACGCCGCCTTGCGCCAACATTTCATTGACGAGTGTCGTCTTACCGTGGTCAACGTGCGCAATAATTGCAACGTTTCTCAAATCATTTCTAATCATACTGTCACTCCTTAGGTAATCTTTTCGCTACCCATTGTAATACTTTTTTCAAAAAAACACAAGAAATTTGCTACTAAAAACCGCAAATTTTTTAATAAAATTAAAAAAATCCGCCATAAAAAGCGGATTTTTTATCACAGTTCTAACGGATTTTTATTTTCGTAAGTGGTAAAACGAATGGTATAACCATTGTCGTCCACCGGCTCACTCTCATAGATACATACAAAGTTTTCGTCCTTATCTAAGTTCGGAAAAAAGGTGTCCGCGCCCCCCACCGCATCGACTTTCGTCACCAACGCTTGATTGCAATAGGGCATCAATTCCGCATAAACTTGCGCCCCGCCGATTACGTAGATATCCCCGTCGTTTTGGCGGTCTTTTATTGCTTGCTTTAAGGCATCCATAGTACGCACAATTATACAGTCATCGCGTACCTGCCCCCTACTAATTACAATATTCAACCGATTTTTCAAGGGTTTTTGGCCAGGAAAAGAACGCAAAGTGTTTCCGCCCATCACCACAACGTTTCCCGTCGTAGTTTCACGAAAAAACCGCATATCTTTGGGAAGGGAAAACATCATATCGCCGTTCTTACCGATCCCCCATTCCTTATCGGCATGCACAATCGCTTTAATCATAAAAGGCACTCCTTCAATACATCAACTGCGCTGATTAAATCGCGACAGGGATTTTGCTTTCCAACTTTTCATATTCATAATCGACGAGTTGGAAACTATCCACCGTAAAATCGTAGAAGTTTTTAACGTTCGGATCCACAATGAGTTTCGGGGCTTTGTGTCTGGGTTTTGCCAACACTTCTTTCACAAGGGGGATATGTCTATCGTAAATATGCGCATCTGCGATTACGTGCACAAGTTCGCCTGCTTTCAAACCAGACACCTGCGCCATCATAATCAGCAAAATTGCATATTGCACGACGTTCCAGTTGTTTGCCGTCAACATATCGTTGGAGCGCTGGTTTAAAATCCCATTCAAGGTATCCCCTGAAACGTTGAACGTCATTGAATACGCGCAAGGGTACAACCCCATTTCGTGCAAATCTTGGAAGTTGTAGATATTCGTCATAATACGACGGGACGCGGGATTGTGTTTTAAATCATACAACACGCGATCAACCTGGTCAAACTCCCCTTCCTTATATTTATGCTTTACACCGAGTTGATAACCGTACGCTTTCCCGATTGAGCCCGTTTCATCCGCCCAACTATCCCAAATGTGGGAGTTCAAATCATGAATATTATTACTCTTCTTTTGCCAAATCCAAAGCAATTCGTCCACGCAGGAGCGGAACGCCGTGCGGCGAATGGTCAAAATAGGAAACTCTTCCTGCAAGTTGTAGCGGTTCACGATCCCGAATTTCTTTACGGTATGCGCGGGCACACCGTCTTCCCAACGGGGACGAACATCCAGTTCGGTATCCCAGTACCCATTCTCCATAATATCCTGCATATTTTGCGCAAAAATCTCGTCGGCTCTGCTCATTGTTGGCGCTCCTTCGTATGTTATCTTATTTATTATAACACACTCTTTCAACTTTCGTCAAGAGCAGGAAGAAAAAAACTCGTTTTTTCAGAAGAAAAAAAACGCAAGGGCAGACAAAGAAAAAAAGTTGCGTTATTCTATAAGAATAAAGTTGACAAACGCCAAAAATTGCGGTATGATATATCCGTATGAAAAATTATTTGTAAGGAGAAATCTTAAACAATGAACAAGAAAACCGTAAAAGACATTGAAGTAAAAGGCAAAAAAGTCCTTGTTAGATGTGACTTTAACGTGCCCATGAAAGACGGCGTTATCACCGACGAAAACCGTATTATCGGCGCACTTCCCACCATCAAATACTTGATGGAACAAGGCGCAAAAGTTATCCTTTGCTCCCACATGGGCAAGCCCCACAACGTATTCGACGCAAAGGTAGAACTCACCAAGAAGGAAAAAGCTAAGGTTGCGGCTCTTCCCGAAGCGGAACAAGCTGCTGCTACCGAAGAATTCCTTGAAAAAGCTAAGAA
>JAZOLF010000136.1:0-10594 GCA_045652785.1 Candidatus Scatosoma sp.
AGAGGGCTATCCAAGCGCTGTTGGTTCATATCGTGTTGATATTGTCCGACACCGATCGATTTCGGATCAATTTTGATAAGTTCCGCAAGCGGATCTTGCAAGCGGCGCGCAATAGAAACCGCACTACGCGTCGTCACGTCGAATTCGGGGAACTCTTCCGCCGCCAAAGGGCTTGCCGAATAGACGGATGCGCCTGCTTCGTTGACGATTACATAGCCCACCGATCTACCCGTTTCCGCTTTGATTTCTTTCACCAAGCCAGCAATAAAGATTTCACTTTCCTTGCTTGCCGTACCGTTGCCACAAGAGATAACTTCGACCTTGTGCTTTGCAATCATTTCTTTCAAAACACGCTTGGGCGCATCGACTTTTGCGCCAGGCAAAGTCACGTGAACGACGGTGTTGTCAAGCACTTTCCCCGTTCCATCCACAACGCAAATCTTACAACCCGTTCTATAACCAGGGTCCCACCCCATCGTGATTTTATCTTTCACGGGCGGTTGCATGAGCAAGGGTTTTAAATTGAGTTCAAACATCTTAATCGCTTGTTCGCTGGCATCTTCAAAGAGTTGCGCACGCACTTCGCGTTCTACGGAAGGCGCAATCAAACGATCGAAACTATCTTCCGCAGCCGCTTTCACTATTGTGCTACTTTCCCCGCCATTTTTCAAGAATGCTGCCGCCGTGATACGCTTTGCAACGTCTGCATTGAGAAGAATGGATACTTTCAAAAATTCTTCTTTTTCGCCGCGGTTGAGTGCTAAAACACGGTGGCTTTTTACTTCGCTGACAGGTTCAGCATAGTCCGCATACATACCGTAGGTTTTCGCTTCGTCCGCTTCTTCCTTGCCTTTTGCATAAGAAGAAGTGATTTCCCCGTGCTTAAAGAAGAAGTTTCTTAACTTCTTACGCGTGTTCGCATCGTCGGAGATCATTTCCGCAATAATATCTTGCGCACCTGCGATCGCCGCTTCGGCGTTAGGTACTTCGTCGGTGATATATTTTGCCGCTTCGGATTTCACGTCCAAAGCAGGATCTTGGGCAAAAATTTCATCCGCAAGGGGCTGTAAACCTTTTGCGATTGCCACCGATGCACGGGTCTTTCTCTTTTGCTTGAAAGGACGATAAACGTCTTCTACTTCCGTTAAAGTGGCCGCCGCCAACAACGCCGCGGAAATTTCAGCCGTCATTTTTCCTTGTTCGGTGATGGAAGAACGCACTTCTTCCTTTCTCTTTTCCAAGTTACGAAGGTAGGTAAGGCGATCAAACAGCGAACGCAATACTTGGTCGTCGCAACTGCCCGTCATCTCCTTACGATAACGCGCAATAAAGGGAATGGTATTCCCTTCGTCAATGAGCGATACGATATTCTTCGTATGCGTTTCGGTTAAATTGAATTCCTGTTGTATCGTTTGTAAAATATCCATAGAACACCTATATATGTTTTATTTTTAGAGTTTTCAAACTCTTTTCTCTTTTGTGATGCTGTCCGTTTTTCGGCTTTTATTACAAATCTAAAGGTTTGTCCGTATTGCCGACAAGCGCCGCCGCCTTTTTTCCGTTTGCGCCAGAAAAGGCAAACGCGATTGCATCTTCCACCTGCTTTTTCGATGCCGATTGCAACAAGTTAAAACGTGCGTCCACGTCGTAAAGACTGTTCTTGTAAAGCATTTCCTTACCAAAGGTAAGCATTTGCGTTGCGCTGCTTTCCATGCCAAATAAGATAGAAGACTTCATTTGTTCGCGAGCGCGTAAAAACTCTTCTTCCGTCACACCGCTTTTTAAGAACTCAGCAATAACGGAATGAACTGCATCGTACGCAGCGTGTACCTTTGCAGGGTTTACGCCTGCATAGATACTAAGCGAGCCGCATTCGGCATAGCGAGAGCCGAACGAGTAAACGGAGTACGCAAGCCCCATCTTTTCACGCACTTCTTGGAATAAGCGAGAACTCATACTGCCGCCCAAAATGTTGTTCATCAAGGAAAAAGGCACGTCGTTGTCTTCTGCAAGTGAAATGGCGGGATAAGAAATGGCAAAGTGCATTTGTTCGATCGGCTTGGTTTTCACCAAAGATACGCCCTGCTTTTCAATCGTGAGCGGACGATCTTCAAATACGCCTTTCGGCAAATCACCAAAATACGTTTCTACAAGTGCAATCGCCGTATCGTAATCAATGCCGCCAGCAAAGGAAATTACGATATTTTCAGGGCAATATCTTGCGTTTTTGTAGCGTTTAATGTCGTCCACCGTAAAGCCTTTGACGTTTTCCGCAGGACCTAAAATATTTCTGCCATAGTTGCGGTTGCCATAGGTCGCAACCGAAAGCAAATCCAAACAAAGGTCTTCGGGGGTGTCTTCATTCATTGAAATTTCTTCACAAACAACCCCTTTTTCCCGTTCCATTTCATCTTCAGGATAGGTAGCGTGCAGGAATAAATCGGACAACAATTCAAACGCCGTCGCCGCGTGGTCGGTGGTCGCTTTCGTGTAATAGCAAGTCAAGTTCTTGCCCGTAAAAGCATTTACCTGCGCACCGATACGGTCAAACGCATCGGAAATTTCAAAGGAAGTGCGTTGCTGCGTACCCTTAAACTGCATATGTTCAATGAAATGCGAGATGCCGTCTTCCGCATCCGTTTCCATCGCGGCGCCCGTTCCCACCAAAACGCCGATGGATACCGAGTACAAACCCGGCATTTGACGAACGACAACACGCAATCCGTTAGGGTATCTTTTTTCTCTTATCATATCAATCACCTTTTCGTAGGTTTTCGCTGACCGTAATCACCGAAAGCCCACGCCTTTTGTATTCTTTTAGTATGTCAGGCAAAGCCTGGGCTGTATGTTTCATAGGATGCATTAAAACGAGCGCCCCGCCGCTAACGTCTTTGGTGGCGCGGGTATAAACCAGCGATGGATCTTTATCACGCCAGTCAATTGTATCTTTCGTCCAAAGCACCGTTTGCATTTGCAATCTGCCCGCGACCGAAAGCGTGGTTATCGAGTAAGCGCCACTCGGAGGCGCAAACAGCGTCGGTTTTACCCCGACAGCCAACTCAATAAACTGATTGCAACGGACAATTTCTTCTCGGTTGTCCTTTTCGGAGAGTTTATCGTGCGATTTGTGAAAGTACCCGTGGTTGCCAAGTTCGTGCCCACGCGCTACAATTTCTTTCAAACACGCAACGTTATCATCCGCCCACGACCCACCGATAAAAAAAGTAGATTTCGCCGAATATTCGTCCAAAACGTCTAAAATTTGGTAAACTTCTTCCGTTCCCCAGTAAACGTTGAACATCAATGATACGCCATTTTCAGAAAAGCCTTTTCGATACACGGAAGTTTCGGTTGAAACCGTTGTCGCCCGTTCGGGCGCAAAGCACACAAACGCCACCGAAAAGGATAGAAAAATCACCGCCAAATTGCCGGCCAAACGCATCCATAGTTTTTGCTTTTTTTCCATAAACTACTCCTTGAAAATCCTATAAAGTATTGTATTTTTCAAGGACAGTATTTATGATTATTTTAACTTGACAATTGTCACGCCCGTTTCCCCTTCGCCGTAGCGACCTAAACGGAATTCCGCTACGTTTTTACACTTACGAAGGTATTCGTGTATCCCTGCACGCAATTTTCCTGTGCCCATCCCGTGCACAATTCGCACTTCTTCCAGGTTGGCAAGGATTGCCGCATCCAGGAACGCTTCAACTTCGGGAATGGCATCCAAAACCGTTTTGCCGATTACGTTGACTTCCAAAGACGGCATCGGGCGCGGCGTTAAGGATTTAGAAACCTGCACGTTAGTATTTTGCGTGCGTTGCGCTTGGCGCTTCCATTTCGGCAGTTTTTCCGCCGATTTTTTCGGCACAGGGTCTATAAGCACCGACAATTCGGATACCTTCAAGCGAAGGCGCATATTGCCGCAAAGCACTTCCGCTTCGTTCTTTTGCGCGCGAATGCTTTGTATCACGCCGCTATCGTTGATACGGGATACGTAAACAGTATCCCCGACCTTTAACTCATCCGCCTTTGCAGGAACGTATTGCGGGCGGGCAATCTCTTCTTTTTGCGTATCGTAGGCAAGATCGCCCAAACGATTTTTCAAGGTACGCGCCGCAATCAAATCGCTTTCAGAAAGATGCTCCTTTGCAAAAATCTTTTCAATTTCAGCAAGCAATTCTTCTGCGTCTGCCGAGCGCTCGTTGATGATTCTGCGCGATTCCGCTTTTGCGGACGCAAACAGTTTATCACGCTCTTTTTGTAAGCGTTCTCGCTCGCTTTCTACCACTTGCAATTTTTCCTGCCATTCAGCTTTTACGCGTTCGGCATCGAGCAGCGCGCGTTCCGCTTGAATTCGGCTCTCTTCAGCGCTTCTAACAATATGTTCAAAGGCTTGCGCCCCTTCGGACAAACAGGACATCGCATCAGCAAGGATGCTCTCTTTTAAGCCCAAACGACGAGAAATCGCCAAAGCATTACTCGAGCCAGGCAAGCCGATTTTCATCACGTATAAAGGCTGTAAAGTACCTGCATCGAACTCCATACAAGCATTTTCAATGCCATCCGTTGAAAAGGCATATTCCTTTAACGCCGAATAATGGGTGGTGACAACGCCCGTACAACCCGTGCCGATCAAATGGCTAACAATCGCTTTTGCAAGCGCCTGCCCTTCGTCGGGATCCGTACCGCCGCCGAGTTCGTCCATCAAAACCAAACTATTCCCGTTTGCTCTCTCGGTGATTTCGATGACGTTCGTGATATGGGAAGAGAATGTGGACAAACTTTCTTCTATGCTTTGCGCGTCACCAACGTCGCAATACACTTCGTCGAAGACGGACACGGTGGCTTCGTTTGCAGGGATAAACAGCCCACACATCGCCATCATGCAAAAGAGCCCCACCATCTTCAAAGTGACCGTTTTACCGCCCGTATTCGGGCCGCTAATCAGCAAGAAACGATAGCCTTTGCCCAGCGAAAGTGACACGGGAACGACTTTTTTCGGGTCGATCAACGGATGCCGACCACGACTAATGGCAATCAAGCCTGTGTTGTTCACCGTAGGCAAAACGCTGTGCGTTTTATAGGCATATTCTGCCTTTGCATATAATGCATCCAACTCTTCCAAGAGCGCGATACCTACCTGCAACTCGTCCGCCATCATTCCCACGCGGCGAGAAAGTTCGGACAGGATGCGCTCCACTTCTTCCCGTTCGTCAATCATCAAAGAACGGAGTTCATTGTTCATTTCGAGAACCGCTTCGGGTTCGATAAAGAAGGTCGCACCCGTCGCCGAACGATCGTGCACAAAACCTTTAATGTTGCGCTTGTATTCCGCTTTTACGGGCAATACGTAGCGGTTATTTCGCATCGTCACGATGCTGTCTTGCAAGTATTTTCCATCAGAGCCGCTCAAATATTCGGCAAGGCGCGCACGAATGCGCTCGTTGATTAAACGGATTTCACGGCGCAACGAATAGAGTTTATCGCTTGCATAATCGCTCACTTCGCTGTCGTTCAAAATCTTCGTGGTGATATCGTCTTCCAGCGCCGCATTAAAGTACAAGCGGTTGGCAATTTCTTTTACCAAAACGATTTCATCATCGTTGACGGATACAATCGACGTATGCGCAATACGAATGGAACGGAGCAAATTTGCGACCGAAAGCAATTCCCCACAAGTAAGCGCAGACCCCTTTTTAGAGCGTTCCAACTCGTCCGAGAACGGCGGGAAGTATTCGATTTTCGATACCCCGTGTTCAAATAAGAGTTTTCTACATTCCGCCGTACAAGTGAGCAGTTTTTTGACTTCCACAAGCGCGGACGATGGTTGCATAGAAACCAGGCGTTTTCTGCCCCCGTCCAAAGTGCAATATTCGGATGCAAGCGCAAGGATTTTATTCAATTCTGTCTTTTCGATCGCCGCTGCGTTCATTAGAATACTCCGTTTTTATTGTGTCCCGACGTGTATGCCTTATACACGCCCTTTTGCTTGCTCTCGTCATCCTTCGCCACAACCGCCATTGGAACGTTCATTTGCGTGGATGCGTCAATAAGTTGCCCTGCACCCTTAATCCCTTTGCCAATCAAAGATGCACAGTTAAATACTTCGAACTTGCATTCCCCTTTTCCGTCCAAATAACGGCGCACGGGGAAAACTCTGCTATTTTCATCCGTCAAAGCATTGACGGATTTTTTATCACACTTTGCGCAAGGTTTTCCAAACGGACAATAGCAAAGATCCATCAATTTAATATCCCCCGACGAAAGCGCACACGCCTTTTCGGAGATGAGCCCTGCCGTTTCTCTTTCGGAAAGTTCTTAGGACAAGGCGTAATATGCCGCCTGTTCGTAGAGCATAGACAAGGAAATGGGGTTGGTGACGTGGAAACCCGTACCTGCAAAGAGTTTGCACCCGATTTCACGCGCAATCGCAAGCCCTTCGTAGGTTTCTGCATAGATACCGTCAAGCGCATAGCGTTGCACCAAGCCTTTGATGGATTGAACGTCCTTTTCCGTGTGGAATGGCGGCAAATATAAATATTTTTCCGCCTGCAAAGATACAAAATCGCTCGGTAAGTCCGCCGAATAATCGGCAGGCTTATAAATGGCTACGTTGCAGGAAACATTGTTAAAATCGGTTGCTAAAACCGCTGTTTTATCGTTCTTACCCACATAAGCGGGGATTGACCATTTTGGGATAAGTTCGCTGCGCTGTGCGGCGGCAACCTTTTGCGCCAACTGTTCGTAGAATTTTCTACGGAAGGCGTTAAGCGCCGACTTCGGCATAAAGATTGCGCCTTCAACATCAACGTTGTCAAAGGAAACGTCTAAGGGCAAACCGTCCGTTTTTAAGAAGTTTGCGCGAATATCTGCATCGGTAAGCGGGCTGGATGATGCCGCCGCCAAAGGAGCATCCGAATAAACGACGATGCCGTCCCCTTCCACGCAGGCGCATTCCCCAACGGCAAAGCGCAGACTCAAAGAAAGGGGATAAAGTTTTGTTTGACCGCTAACGACGCGACCATTTACGGCAGTATCCGTCGTCACGAATACGCTATCGCCGTTCATCAGCCTTGTTTTTGAGAATAAGTAAAAGCCTCTGCCGAACTTGCCGCCAAACGCCGCACCGCCGACTTCTTTACCGTCGCGCAAAATCTTGAATGCATCACCTTGTATCGCTTGGAAGGTACTTTCGACGCAGAAACGCCCTTTTTCTACCTTAACAACCCCGACCTTCTCCCCGATATGGCCTTGCACGGCACGGGATAAAAAGCGTTTATCCTGCCCAAATGCAAGACCTTTGGTATAGTTGCCGCGATTGTAAGTACGCCGTAAATCGGAAAGCGCATTTTGGGACGGCAGCCCCGACAAAATTTGTCGATAGTACCGCACCGCCGCGCCTACGTATTCCTTGCGGCGCATTCTACCTTCAATCTTGAAGGAGATAACGCCTGCATCAATGAGTTTTTGTATCTCTTCCCCTACCGACAAATCGGAAAGCGAAAGCGCATACGCCTTTTCGTCAAAACCGTTGCGGTTATATGTGTATTGCTTTCGACAAGGCTGTTTGCATCTGCCGCGATTGCCGCTATTCCCGCCGACAAAGGACGAAAAATAGCATTGTCCCGAAAAGCAAGTGCACAGCGCGCCCTGAACAAAAACTTCCGTTTCTAATACTTTTGCGATATTTTCAATCTCGTGCAACGGAGTTTCACGCGCTAAAATCACCCGAGAAAATCCGTATTCCTTGGCGAGTTGCGCCCCGAAGTGCGTGCATACACCCGCTTGCGTGCTTAAATGGAGTACGATTTCGGGATAGAGCGAATGGACGTATTTACCAAGCAACATATCCTGCAAAATGATGGCATCGACACCCATCGACCAAACCTTCAAAAGCGTCGTCAAAAAGCCGTCCAGTTCGTCCGTTTTCACAATGGTATTCATTGCCAAATAAACTTTCACGCCAGCAAAATGCGCCTTTTTTAAGATACGCAGCAATCCTTCGTCGTCAAAATTATCCGCCCCGTCGCGTGCCGAAAAAGCGGTATATCCAAGATATATCGCATTCGCGCCGTTTGCAATCGCAACTTCTGCGCACTCTTCATTTCCGCTGGGGGCTAAAATTTCCAACATAGTGTTTCCTTTGTATCAATTCGTTTTCATCGCGTAGTTGCGGATGAGTTCCGCTACGCCGTCTTCATCGTTTGAGCGTTCCAAAACCAAGTCTGCTTTTTCCTTCAAAACGTCTTCCGCATTCTTGACAGCAACGCCTAAGCCAGCCCGCTCAATCATCGGCAAGTCGTTCAAATTGTCGCCTACGGCAATCGCTTGTTCGGCGGTTAAGCCATAATATTCCGCAATTTTTTCCAAAGCCGTCGCCTTCGAATATTCCCTACTGGAAATTTCCACCATAAACGCCGCGCTGTACGTGACATAATATCGAGCGCCAAAACGCTGTTGCAACTCGTTATACAGTTTTTCTTTTTGTTCGGGATGCACCAAAGCGATAATTTTGCGAACTTTGATCTGCGATTTTTCTATGAAAGCCGAAAGCGGTTCATCCGATTTGACAATCGCTTTCGCGCCGACAATCCGTTCGTAATGATGGAGCCATTGATCGTCCATATTCGAGTAATAATCATAGGTATCGTAAACGTGAATGTGTTGGTTCATCGCTTGCAAAAAGTCACATATCTCCCCTGCGCCTTCTTTGTCGATGTAGCCATCTACAATTAAACGCTCGGTTTCAATATCCGCTACGATCGAGCCTTGAAAACAGGCAAGCAAGCCCGAAATACCCAACTGCTTTGCAACCTGCAAAGCCGACGAAAGCATCCGCCCCGTACAAAGCGCAAAACGCCCGCCCATGGCTTTATATTCGTTAATTGCACAAATGGTTTCGTCCGAAACGGATTCGTCGCTACGAAGTAGCGTACCGTCAAAGTCGGATAAAATCAAGGGGTACTTTAATGCTTTCATCTTATAATTTTTCCTTAAAATATTCGTAAATACGTTTGGCAAGTTCTTCTCCGATGCCTTCCGCTGTCGATAATTCTTCTATCGACGCATCCATAATCTTGTCGATGGTCTTAAACCGATCTAAGAGCGCCGCGCGTTTTTTCGCACCCACCCCATCAATTTCCGTCAGGACGGACGCAAGGTTGCGCTTGGAATGCAAACTTCTAAAATAGGTGATTGCAAAGCGATGGGCTTCGTCACGAATGCGCTGCAACATTTGCAATACATAATCACGCTTTTGCAAGCGAATACTCTCATTTGCATAGAGCGTAAAAATTTCTTCATCCCGTTCCGCAAGGGAAATGAGTGATATATCGGTAATCCCGTATTCGTCAAAAACTTCCTTGATTGCGGAAAGTTGCCCCTTACCGCCGTCAATGATTATTAAATCGGGCTTAGGGAAACGCTCTTCTTCGTCTGTCCCAAGTTTGGAAAGACGGCGGCGCATCATCTCTTGGTGGGATGCGTAATCGTCCGCGCCTTCGACCGTCTTAATTTTGAAACGACGGTAGGAAGATTTATCCGCTTCGCCGTCGATAAAAACCACCATAGATCCCACTTTGTCCACGCCCGATATGTTGGAAATATCATAACATTCCATTCGGCGCGGGTATTTGGGCAAGGACAAAATTTCCTGCAAGCGCTTGCAGGCGTTTTTCGTCCGATCGTTTTTATGCTCAATTTTATCAACGACTTTGGAAAGGTATTCTTCGGCGTTCTTCGTCGCCATATCCAACAGTTGCTTTCTTATACCTGCTTTGGCAACCGTCACCATTGTTTTCTTTCCAAGTTTTTCGCGGAAATAACTTTCGAGCAAGTCTTTTTCGCAGAATTCCTGCACGATCAATTCTTCGGGCGGTTCGCGGTAAGCATAATATTGCAATATGAACGCCGTCAGCGCATCGCTATCCGCAAGGGACGCATCTTCCAAAGCATAATTACTGCCACCCTGCATAATGCCGCCGCGTGTTACCAAGACGTTCGCCGATGAATAGAGTCCGTTTGTCGAAAGCCCGATAACATCCGCATTGATACAACGATTAATTGCTGTCAAACGCTTTAATTTGAGTTTGGATAGCATTTGCAACTTCTCACGATATTCCATCGCAAGTTCAAACTCTTCGTTTTCAGCAAAGGACATCATCTTTTCCTGTAAAACTGTTTCCGCGTCTTCGTAGTTGCCGTCCAAAAACGCCATCGCTTTTTTGACGCGTTCTGCATATTCTTCCTGCGAGCAGGCGTGCGCGCATGGCGCAAGGCACTTACCTAAATGGTATGCAAGGCAAGGCTTTTTCGCCGTTACCCCTACCGTCGTCGAGCAAAGCCGAACTCCATAAACGGAAGAAAGAACTTCCAAAATCTCTTTACAACGAATACCGCCCATATACGGGCCAAAATATTTGCCGTCCTTCGTCAACTTCCGAGTGATGGAAAAACGTGGATATTCTTCTTTGGTATGCACTTTGATATACGGATACGTTTTATCGTCTTTGAGCAGAATATTATACTTCGGCTTGTATTTTTTAATTAGGTTGTTTTCGAGCGCAAGCGCATCGATTTCCGTATTCGTGAT
>JAZOLF010000137.1:0-9766 GCA_045652785.1 Candidatus Scatosoma sp.
GTATCGTGCCTTCTAACACCGACCAAGGGTATATCTTGCGCCGTATCATCCGCCGTGCGGTTCGTTTCGGCAGAAAAATCAACCTGCCCGAAGGCAGCCTTGCCAAGATTGCGGTAGCGTATATCGAAAAATACAAGAGTGGTTATCCCGAAATTGAAATCAACCGCGAAAAGATTTTTGAAGAACTTGCAAAAGAAGAAGCGAAGTTCACGAAGACCTTGCAACAGGGCTTGAAAGAGTTTGAAAAAAGCTTGAACGGCATCGAAAGAAAGGACGCGTTTATGGCGCAAAACAACCCTGACTACGTACCCGAAAAGCGTATCAACGGCAAGCAAGCATTCCACCTGTACGATACCTACGGTTTCCCTGTGGAAATCACGGACGAAATGGCGAAAGAACGTGGGTACAGCGTAGATTTGGACGGCTACAAGGCGGCGTTCGAAGAACATCAAAGCAAGAGCAAGGCGGGCAGCGAGCAAAAGTTTGCTTGCGGGCTTGCTGACAACAAGGAAGCGACCACTCGTTTGCACACGGCAACCCACTTGTTGCACGCGGCTTTGAAGAAAGTTTACGGCCCCGAAGTCAACCAAAAGGGCTCGAATATCACCGAAGAAAGATTGCGTTTTGACTTCAATCTTCCCCAACCTATGACCGCGGAAGAAATCAAGAAGGTCGAAGACCTTGTCAACGAAGTAATCGCGCAAAACTTGCCCGTAGTGATGCAAGAAATTACGCTTGAAGAAGCAAAAACGCAAGGGTTTACGGGCTTGTTTGAAAGCAAGTACGGCGAACGCGTTAAAACCTACACCATCGGAGATTTCTCGAAAGAAATTTGCGGTGGGCCGCACGCGGCAACGACGGGTGAACTTGGTAAGTTCAAGATCGCAAAAGAACAAAGTTGCGGTTCGGGCTTGCGCCGTATTAAAGCGGTGTTGCAATAATGAACGAATTGCAAATTGAAAAAGAAATGAAAGCGGCGTTTGCCGCTTTTATTGAACAAGGATTTTCCTATCGGTATTTTTACGAAAAAGGGGGAGACTCTTCCTGCGTGTATATCTACCGTTTTCAAAAGGGAAAAGACTTCTTTGACCTGCGCGAAGTGTCAGGCGGGAATGAACTCAACTTTGTTGTGTATCAAGGGGGCGCGTATCAATTCCCCTTGCTCAAACGCTTGTACCCCAAAGAGTGGGCAGCCTTCCAAAGACGGCACTTTTTCCGCAAGGCGACGGCGGCAGAAAAGCGGGCGTTCTTTGCGCTGCTCTTGACCAAGCACCTTTTGCAGAATCCAACATTTTTTGGGATTGCCTTGTAAAGGTTTGCGGGATAAAAGGTTAGAAAAAAGACTTCGATTTTATCGAAGTCTTTTCTTTTGGGTTATTCGTCTTGTTCTTCATTGTTTAGATTGGCGAAATACTCTTCCGCTTGCTCTTCGGTGAACTCTTCTTCGGTCAAATCAGCATTGCCAGTTTGTTTCTCTTCGGTGGGCCTTTGATAGCCTTTTTCTTTGGCTATTTCCCAAAGGTTATCAATATCTTTTTGCATACTCGTAATTTTTTTATTGGCTTGATGCAACACAAAAAATATTATTGAAGTAAGACCGTATATTAAACCATGTAATTCATAGATTTCTGAATTTATGCTTGTAGTCGAAGAAAGTGCATAGAAAAAAGAAACGCAAAGACATACAATAGAAATAATAAGCATACATACCACCTAAATTTTGTTTTGTACTCGGTTAGTCTTGGGCAAGAATACGGAAAATGGTTTCTTCGTTGTCCCCAAAGTAGCCTTTTTCCGCGAAGATGGCTGCCGCCAAATAGCCGCCTACCATACGGACTTCTTCGCCGCGCGTGGTAAGTTGGCTTAATGCGCCGCGGAAATCCTTGCTGACGCTTGCCACCGTGTCGTAGAGTTCATCGTAGGTGCAGGAAGATTCCGCAAACACGCGGAACATTTCGTATTCCGCCATCGTGAGTTGTCCGTCCGCCGCCAAAAGTGCGCAACCGATTCTTGTAGCGGTGAAGTATCCAGGACCAATCCCCATTTGGTCTTGTAACAAATCTTCCAACTTCTGGTAAGCGGATTTTGCGTTGGCGGTGCGATGATAGGAACTCATCGCGCGCAGTTCGTTATACATTCTTTGTAAATAAGCATACGTAATCATGGTCAGTCCCCCATTTTGTTTTCTATATTATATAATATTCTTTGTGGAAAAACAAGGGGGCGGACAAAAATTGTGCGGGTTTTGGATAGAATTATTCAAAGAAGGTAGTTTTTTCTGGTTTTCGTGCGGACTTTTTTCTTTCAAACTATTTACAAGGGGAAAATTTTGTGATATAATTATTCTTGGTAGAGAAGGGATTGATTTTCTTCTTTTGCCGAATACTATACAGGAATAAAATAATTTTAAGGAGAACTTAAAAATGACGAACAATAAGAAAGTACTTCAATTCGTTGCTGATGTACAGGCTTTTGCAAACCCCGACAAAGTGGTTTGGATTGACGGTAGCGACGCCCAACGCGACGCTCTTCGTGCGGAAGCAGTTGCTACGGGCGAAATCGTAAAACTCAACCAAGAAAAGTTGCCTGACTGCTACTACCACAGAACGGCTGAAAACGACGTTGCACGTGTAGAAGACAGAACCTTTATCTGCTGCGAAAACGAAGCAGACGCTATGCCCCATTCTATCGTTAAATGGAAGGCTCCTAAGGATGCTTACCAAATGGTTAACGAAATCGCTCGCGGCGCATACGCTGGCAGAACGATGTACGTTATCCCTTATTCGATGGGCGTTATCGGCTCGCCTTTCTCCAAGATCGGTGTAGAAATTACCGACTCTATCTACGTTGTACTCAACATGATGATCATGACCAGAGTTGGCAAGGAATGCTTTGACGTGCTCGGCGAAAACGGCGACTTCGTTAAGGGTTTCCACGCAAAGTGCGACGTTGATCCTGAAAAGAGATATATCATGCACTTCCCCGAAGATGATACCATCATCTCCGTAAACTCCGCTTACGGCGGTAACGTTCTTCTTGGTAAGAAGTGCTTTGCACTTCGTATCGCTACCAACCTTGGCCGCCGCGAAGGCTGGATGGCAGAACACATGCTTATCCTTGGCGTTAAGCGTCCCCAAGACAGCGAAATCAAGTACGTTGCGGCTGCGTTCCCTTCCGCTTGCGGTAAGACCAACCTTGCAATGTTGATTCCTCCCAAGCAATACCTTGAAAAGGGCTACGAAGTATTCTGCGTAGGCGACGACATCGCTTGGATCAGACAAGGTGAAGATGGCAGACTTTGGGCGTGCAACCCTGAAAACGGTTTCTTCGGCGTTGCTCCTGGTACGAACGAAAAATCCAACCCCAACGCTTTGGCATCCACCATGCAGGGCACGATTTTCACCAACGTTGCTTTGAACCCCGCAGACAACACCGTTTGGTGGGAAAAATTGACGAAGGAAGCGCCCGCAGAATTGATCGACTGGACCGGCAAACCCTGGACGCCTGGTTGCGGCAGAAATGCAGCACATCCTAACTCCCGTTTCACCGCTCCTGCAATCAACTGCCCTTGCATCTCCCCTGAATTCAACTCGAAGGAAGGCGTTCCCCTTTCTGCAATCATCTTCGGCGGCAGAAGAGCAACGACCACCCCGCTTGTATATCAATCGAGAGACTGGAACCACGGTACGTTCGTTGGTACGATCATGTCTTCCGAAACGACCGCAGCCGCTACGGGTGCAGTAGGCGTTCTTCGTCACGACCCTATGGCTATGAAACCTTTCATGGGCTACTCGGTTGACCGTTACTTCCAACATTGGATCGATATGGGTGCGAAAGTTCCTACCGAAAAGCAACCTAAGATCTTCAACGTTAACTGGTTCCGTCAAGACGAAAACGGCAACTTCATGTGGCCTGGTTTCGGCGATAACATGCGCGTACTCGATTGGATTTTGGATCGTTGCGAAGGCAAGGTAGAAGCAGAAGAAACCGCTATCGGTTACCTTCCTTATGCAAAGGATATCAACATCGAAGGCGCTGACATCGACGCGGCTACCCTTGAAAAGTTGTTGGTGGTTGGCAAGGCTCGTTGGGCAGCAGAAGCAGAAGAAATCACCGCTTACTATGCGGAAAACTTCGGCGACAAGATGCCTGTTGAAATCATGGATAACCTTGCAATCTTGAAAGCAAACTGCGCGAAATAATTGAAAGCGTAAAAAGAAAACCCTACGGAAAACCGTAGGGTTTTTTGTTTGTAAAAGTGCGCGGCGGGCGGTTAACGGATGCTGTTACCCATTTCGTAGGCGATGGTTAAATACTCGGGGTGGGCTTGCACGTCGTCTTTTTCCTGTAATCCGCGCCCGTACAGCGTGCCTTTCTCATAATAGCCGTCGATGCACATCGCAAAACCATGAAAACACGCAATCGTTCCATCCATGGTATCGTCTTCTTCTTCGGCTGCGGTGGTTATGTAATACAAATCCTTGTTTGCAATTTCCGTCCAACGCGCCACGCAACGGTCAATCACCGCTTTGAGTTGTGCGCAAACCGAATAGAAATAAACGGGGCTGGAAAGCACCAGCACGTCGCAATCAATAATCTTCTGCAAAATGTCCGCCATGCCGTCCTTATAGACGCATTCGCCGCCGTGTTCCTTGCAGTAATAGCACCCAAGACAGGGGTGAATATTTTTTTCCGCAACACGGATTTTTTCTACGTCGTTGCCTGCGTCCAGAGCGCCTTTTGCGAACTGGTCACAAAGCACGTCCGAATTGCCGCCCTTTCTCGGGCTACCAGATAAAATTAAAACTTTCTTCATGGCTGTATCTCCTGTTTGCTTTATTATAAAGGAAAAAGGGAGCGTTGTCAAGTGGGAAAAACAGATAAACGCCCAAGAATCTTGTTCTTGGGCGGTTACCTATATGATAAGGGGGAAAATGATGAGCGGTTTTAAGTGTAAACGGGAAACGGTACCGTCTCAACCGATTTACAAGTATATTATACCACGCCTTTTGGATATTGTCACATCTTTGCTTGTGGTTTGTAAAAAAGATTTTTTTTGTATCGTATGTAAAATAAAATGTTAGAAACTAACATTTTCACAAAACCTTACATTGTTCGACAAAGCAGGCAGCATACAATCACCGATAAAAGATAGGCGATGAGCGAAAACAGGATCGCAAGGGGGAGTTTTTTCCGCTTGATTCCTGCAAAATATACCGCCGCGACGTAGAACACCGTTTCGGATGAGCCGTATGCGATGCACGCCGCCCGCGCAACGAAACTATCCACTCCGTAGCGGTTTAGGATTTCTGATAAGACGGCGATAGAGCCGCTCCCCGATAAAGGTTTGATGAGCACAAGCCCCGCGATTTCCTGCGGAATTCCCACCGCGCCAAAGACGGGGGAGAGTACGCTAAGGAGCCGCGATTCCAAGCCGCTGACAGCCAAAAGCCGTGCCAAAATTGTCACAGTTGCAATATAGGGGAAAGTGCTAACAATTAAGGGGATCGCCTTGCCTGCACCCTTTGCAAACGTTTCATAGACGGGTACTTTTTTGATGGCGGCGTAGGTGAAGGAAAGGATAAATAAAAGGGGGATAATTAGGGCAAAAAACAGTTTCATCGCGTACCTGCCCCCTTGTTAAGGGAAAAGGGAATAGTGAAAAGGGAAGAAGTGGCGGTGGGCAGGGGGGTGGTTTCGGATGCAGTTTTTTTCCGTTTGGGGCGTAAGAACAGCGAAGTTAAAAGACAGGCGATTGCGGTGGAAACGGCGGTGCAAATCAAAGTTGGTAAGATAATGTCGGCGGGTGCGCCGCTCCCCAAAGATGCCCGCAAACCAACCACCGACGTTGGAAGAATTTGCAAGGACGTTGCGTTTAAGACGAAAAACATACAGGATGCATATTCGGGGTGGGGGGATTTGGAAAGCAACGCCGCCGCCCGCACTCCGTACGGGGTAGCCGCTCCGCCCAGCCCGAGCATATTGCACGACAGGTTAACGCTGATGGTTTGCAGGGTCTCTTCGTCGTCCGTTTTAAAAAGTTTTCGACAAATCGGGCGGAGCAAACGGGAAATCTTGCGGCTGATACCGCTTTCTTCCCACACCTGCATCAAGCCCATCCAAACGGCGTAAGATGCCAAAAGTGCCACGCAGAGCGTAGCGGAATCCCCTGCCGCGTCCAGCAAAGTAGGTAAAAACAATTCGGGATTGATCCACAGCAAACCCACCGCCGCGGACAAAAAAAGGAATAAAAAAATAGCGTTCATACACTATCCTATGTTTTGTAGCGGTTGTTTTATTCGCAAACGCTTTACAACCACCGAAAAATGGTGTATAATAAATCCTGTATAGGATTTAATAAAAGCGCCGTCGGCATCGTTTCGACGGGCAAGGAGCGAATTATGGCAAACAAAAAGTATTACATCACTACCGCGATTGCGTACACTTCGGGTAAGCCCCATATCGGCAACACCTACGAAGCGATTTTGGCGGACGCGATTGCGCGTTTCAAGCGCAAACAGGGCTATGACGTATTTTTCCAAACGGGTACGGACGAACACGGTCAAAAGATCGAAGAAAAGGCTGCGGCGGCAGGGGTGACTCCCCAAGCGTTCGTGGACGGCGTTGCTGGTACAATCAAAGGGATTTGGGATATGGTAGGTACTTCCTACGACAAATTCGTGCGTACTACCGACCCTGAACACTGTGCGCAGGTTGCAAAAATCTTCAAAAAGTTCTACGAACAGGGGGATATTTACAAGAGTGAATACGTAGGTATGTACTGTACGCCCTGCGAATCCTTCTGGACGGAAAGCCAACTCGTGGAAGGGAAGTGCCCTGACTGCGGCAGAGAAGTAAAACCTGCTAAGGAAGAAGCATACTTCTTCAAGATGGGCAAGTATGCCGATCGCTTGATCGAACACATCGAAAAGCACCCTGAATTCATCCAACCTGTTTCCCGTAAGAATGAAATGATGAACAACTTCTTGAAGAAAGGGTTGCAGGACCTTTGCGTATCGAGAACTTCCTTTAAGTGGGGTATCCCCGTGGACTTTGATAACCGCCACGTTGTTTACGTTTGGTTGGATGCGCTCACCAACTATATCACGGGTATCGGATTTGATGCGGACGGAAACCACGCTGAAAATTATAAAAAATACTGGCCTGCGGATTTGCATTTGATCGGGAAAGATATTTTGCGTTTCCACACGATTTACTGGCCCATCTTCTTGATGGCGATGGGCGAACCTTTGCCTAAGCAAATTTTTGGTCATCCCTGGTTGTTGCAAGGGGAAGGCAAAATGTCCAAATCCAAGGGCAACGTTATCTATGCGGACGATCTTGCGCGTTTGTTTGGCGTGGATGCGGTGCGCTATTTCGTGCTCCACGAAATGCCCTTCGACAACGACGGACAAATCACTTGGGAACTCGTTTGCGAACGCTTTAATACCGAACTTGCGAACGTGCTCGGTAACTTGGTTTCCCGTACGATTGCGATGATGAACAAGTACTTCGGCGGCAAAGTGATAGCAAGCCAAGCGGCAAACGAAGAAGATCCCGACGCAGAGTTCAAAGCGACGGTTTCGGCGACCGTGAAAAAAGTGGAAGACAAGATGGAAGGTTTGCGTGTTGCGGACGCAATTAGCGAAGTGTTCAACACCTTGCGCCGCGCGAACAAGTATATCGACGAAACTATGCCGTGGGCGCTTGCGAAAGACGAAAGCAAGCAAGGCAGATTGAACGACGTACTCTACAACCTTGTCGATACCATTTTGACCTGCGCATCCTTGATTGAAAGTTTTATGCCCGAAACGGCAAGCAAGATTTTTGCGGCGTTCGGCGTACAGGCGAAGACCCTGGAAGAATGCGGTTCGTTTGGCTTAAAAACGGAATATGCGGCAGAGCCCGTACCTGCGCTTTTCCAACGTTTGGACTTCAAGTTGTTAGAACCCGAAATCGAAAAGATTGCGGCGGCGCAAAAGGCAAGCGTAAAGGCGGCGGAACCCGCAAAGCCCGCACCTGCCCCCGAAAAAGCGGCGGAAGAAGCGCCTAAAAAAGCGGAAATTGCGTTTGAAGACTTCGAAAAAGTAGAACTTCGCGTGGGCGAAATCATCGCTTGCGAATCCGTGCCTAAGTCCAGCAAACTCTTGAAAGAAACGGTGAAGTTCGGTAACGAAATCCGAACCGTTGTTTCGGGAATTGCAAAGCACTACAAGCCCGAAGAAATGGTGGGTAAGAAAGTGGTGTTCGTCACCAACCTTGCACCCCGTAAAATTTGCGGTATTCTCTCCGAAGGGATGATTTTGGCGGCGGAAGACGAAAACGGCACACTCTCCCTTTGCGTATCCGATAAAGCGGATTTGTTGAGCGGCGCGAACTGCGGTTAATCCCCTTACAAGGTCGTAAAATGTTGATTGACGTACACGCCCATTTGACGGGCGACGAATATAGCGAAGTGGGCGGCGTCGCTGGCTTGCTTTCCCGTATGCGCGCGGATGGCGTGGAGCGGGTGATTGCCAGCGGCTACGACACAGTGACTTCTAAGCGTTCCAAAGAGATTGCCGAAGAGCACGAAGAAGTGTACTTTTGCGCAGGGTTTCATCCCAGCGAGTTGGGACATTTTCAGGACGGCGACTGGGAGAAACTTGAAAAACTTTGCGCCCACGAAAAGTGCGTAGCGGTCGGGGAAATCGGGCTGGACTACCACTGGGAAAACAACCCGTCCAAAGAAACCCAACGCGCGGCGTTTATTTGGCAACTGGAAATGGCGCACCGCTTGGGTTTGCCTGTCGTTTTACACAGCCGCGATGCGGCGGAAGATACCCTTGCGATTTTGCAGGAGTATAAGCACTTGCTTTCACACGGCGGGTTGATGCATTGTTATTCCTATTCGCCTGAAATGTTGCTCCGCTTTGCGGAACTTGGATTGCATTTTTCCTTTGGCGGAACGAGTACTTTCAAAAACGCCAAAAAGGTGTGGGCGAGTGTTCAATGCGTACCTGCTACCCGAATTTTGTCGGAAACGGATTGCCCGTATCTGTCGCCTGTACCCTTTCGCGGGGTGTTCCCCAACGAGCCGAAAAACGTTCGGTGCGTGGTAGAGCGGTTGGCAGAGTTGCGTGGGGTTTCCGTGGAAGAAATGGCGGCGCAAATCGAACAAAACGCAAAAGCGTTGTTTCAAAAATTAAAATAACCTGGTTGGATTACAGGAGTTAAAAGATGGACGAACAAGAAAAGAAAGTAGGCGCGGAAGGCGCAAATAACCAAGGCAGACGCCGCCGCCATAGACATCGCGGCAAAGGCAACGGCGGTGCGCACAACAACGCCCAACAAAACGGACAAAATTCCGCGCAAAATAACGCGCAGGGAAAACCCCAAAACAACGGGCAGCATAACGGCCAAAAGCCGCAAAACGGCAGCCAAAATGCGCATGGGAAAAATAAGGGTGGAAACAACCAACCCCAACAGCAAAAAGGCAAGCCCCAGCAGGGCGGTCAAAATCAGCAGGCGCAAAACGCTCAAAAGAGCCAAAATGCCCAAAATCAGCAATCCCAACAGGGCAAGCAAAAGAACAAGAACAAGGGCGAAATGAAGAATGAACAGCACCAGCAACAGCAACAACGCAAGGATACTTACGTGTACGTGCTGGATGGGAATGTCTATTTAAACTTGACGAACAAATGCTCCAACGGCTGTGATTTTTGCGTGCGCAACGAACGCACCAGTTATTACGGCAACTACTTGTGGCTGACGAAGGGTGAACCCA
>JAZOLF010000138.1:0-22435 GCA_045652785.1 Candidatus Scatosoma sp.
GAATTGTTTACCCACTCACTTGGGCACGGGATCGGTTTGAATGTGCATGAAGCGCCGTACGTGAGCCCCCGTGCAGGGAACGACGTTCTTTGCGACGGTATGGTGTTTTCCGACGAACCCGGAGTATATGTGGAAGGCGAATACGGGATCCGTATCGAAGATACGGTGGTATTGAAAAATGGAAAAGTGCAAAGTATGATGGGCAAAACCCAAAAAACTTTGCTGATTTTATAACGATAAAAAAGAAAAAAGTCATAAGGAGATATTTACTATGGCACAAATTTTGGCAGGCGATATTCGTAAGGGCGCTACCTTCGAATACAAGAGTGGTGTTTACACCGTTACCGATTTCCAACACGTTAAACCCGGTAAGGGCGCGGCGTTCGTTAGCACGACCTTGAAAAACGTTGTAACTGGTCAAGTATTGTCGAACGAAACGTTCAACCCTACCACCAAGTTGGAAACCGCACAAGTTGAAACGAAGAAGATGACCTATTCCTACTTCGACGGCGAATTCTACGTATTCGTTGACGAAGAATGGAACCAAGAACAACTTACATTCGATCAAGTAGAAGACGCGCTTAAATACATCAAGGAAAACGACACCGTTACCGTGAAGTTCTTGTATGGTAAGGCATTCTCCGTTGAACCTGAAAACTTCGTTGAACTTAAAGTTATCGAAGCGGAACCCGGCGTTAAGGGCAACACCGCCACCAACGTTATGAAGGCTGCGAAGGTTGAAACGGGTGCTACGATCCAAGTGCCTATGTTCGTTGAAGAAGGCGATACCATCCGTATTGATACCAGAACCGGCGAATACATGAGCCGCGTTTAATCGCAGTTTTAATGAATGATTGACAACAAGATGCAGGATGGAAACCCTATCCTGCGTTTTGTCGTACAAAAAGGAGTGTGTGTATGCGCGCGGTCGTACAAAGAGTGAAAAAAACAACCCTGTCCGTAGATGGGGAACTTATCTCTGAAATTCCGTTTGGGTTGACCGTATTTTTAGGTGTCAAGGTAGATGATAAGGCGGAGAGTGCTGATTACTTGGCGAAGAAAATTGCGAACCTGCGGATTTTTGAAGACGAGAACGGCAAGATGAACAAATCGGTACTCGACGTCGGCGGGGAAGTGTTGATGGTGTCGCAGTTTACTTTGTATGGCGACGCGTCGCACGGAAATCGCCCCAGTTTTACCCTTGCGGAGCGGCCTGATCGGGCGAACGAACTGTATGAATATGCGGTGAAAGCGCTTGCTGTGTACGGCGTGACTGTCAAGAAAGGGGTGTTTGGTGCAGATATGCAGATTGCACAACACAACGACGGGCCTGTCACCATACTTTTGGAAAAGGAATAAAGGATGAAAATTTCCATTTTTGGATACAGCGGAAGCGGGAAATCGACGCTTGCCAAAGCGCTTGGCGGGGTGTATGGTTTGCCCGTTTTGCATTTGGATAGCGTGCACTTTTTGCCGAACTGGGAAGAGCGCACTCGTGAAGAAATGTCGGGGATTGTCGGGCAGTTTTTGGATGAGAACGACGGCTGGGTGATTGACGGCACGTATTCGCATAACTGTTTTGAGCGGAGAATGGAAGAAAGCGATCTGCTTATCTTTTTGGATTTTAACCGCTTTACTTGCTTTTTTCGGGCGTGGAAACGCTACCAGCAAAACAAGGGAAAGACCCGCGCGGATATGGCGGACGGGTGTGAAGAGCGGTTTGGCGGGGAGTTTATCCGTTGGCTTTTATGGGACGGAAGAACCAAAGAAAGACGGCAAAAATTTAAAAAAGTGGTAGGCAGGTATGCGTCGAAGACGGTAATTGTCAAAAATCAACGGCAGTTGACCGCCTTTTTGGACGCTTGCAAGCGTGGAGAAAATCCTTTCGAAAAATAAAAAACGGCGATCTTTCGCCGTTTTTTTTATCGCAAGAAAAGAATGGATTATTTGAGTTGGAAAGTTTTGATTACCTTTAGATCGTTGAAAGAAAAAAGTTCGGTGACTTCTACTTCAATACTGTCGGTTGTGTTGTCTAATTCGTAGGCAACTTCAACAGTCAAGGTGACGCCTGTTTTTATTTCTTTTAACTGGTTGTCGCTGGAATAATTGCTCCCTGACACGATAGCCGTATCTAAACTGATGCCGTTTTGATAAACCGTATCGCTCACGGAAAACATAAAAGAATTTGCGTCTTCGCTATAATTGGTAAAAATATATTTTACAATAACAGCGGGTTTGCCTGCGTAATCGGTCGCAAGGCGACAACTATCAATGACAACATTATATTCACCAAGGTTTCCCTTTTGGGTTCCGCTGGGAGTTCCACTAATACTTCCGTTCCCTTGATTGTCGGTTGTTCCTAACGAAAGGCAACCGCCGAGCGTGACAAGGGAAAGGATAAGCATACAAAAAACAATAAGTATCTTTTTCATAATTTCAATGCTCCTTAATATAATTTTCCTTGCGATGAGAAGATTATAACACAAATGTATTCGATTGTCAACATATGTGTTCATAATTCCCGTAAAAAAGTTGTAATCTATTACGGGGGTGTTAATTTATGTCTGAAATTTACTTAAATCCGAATATTGTAGGGGATGCGATTGCATATTTTCGCAAGAAAAAGGGGTTATCGCAAGAAGTGCTGAGCGGTTTGTCCAGTATAGGGCGCACGCATTTGAGTGCGATTGAGCGCGGGGAAAGAAAGCCGACCTTGGAAACGTTGTATCGTATTAGTTGCGCGTTGGATATTTCCATGAGCGAAATTGTTAAAGAAATCGAAAGACGCTTATAACATTATGCCTTACCTATGCAAGGGTAAGGCTTTTTTAATTGTTGGATGCCTATTTTTACTGTTTGAAAAGCGGTTTTGGTGGTTATATATAAAAAAATATAAATATTTTTTCATTTTTTTTAAATAAAAAAAGGATTTTTCGATTTAGCGTCGAATAATATAATAGAAGGGTTTTTAGCATAGATAATCGCGTAGCGATCTTTTAAGAAATTAGGGGGGTAAATATGGACAAGATGACCGTTAGAGAAAGAATATGGCAGACGGAAGATACAATATTAGCGCCGTATGCAACCCACTCCCGATTTACGCGCGGGCGTATGCGTGAAGAAAAAGAATGCGATTTCCGCACCGTCTTTCAACGGGATCGGGATCGGATTATATACAGCAACTCGTTCAAGCGGTTGAAGAACAAAACACAAGTGTTTTTTGCGCCCGAAGGGGATCACTACATTACCCGTATGACGCACACCGTTGACGTGTCGCAAATCTCTCGCTCGATTGCCCGTTCGCTCCACTTGAACGAAGACCTTGCCGAAGCCATTGCTTTGGGACACGATCTTGGGCATACTCCTTTCGGGCACGTCGGGGAAAAGGTGTTGGACAAGTTGGCAAGCACGGGATTTTTGCACAACGAACAATCTCTTCGCGTGGTGGACGTTTTGGAAAAAGGGGGCAGGGGATTGAACCTGACTTTGGAAGTCCGCGACGGGATTTTGGAGCATAAGAGCAGCGGAAAACCGCAAACGCTGGAAGGTAAAATCGTTTCCATTGCCGACCGTATCGCCTATATCAACCACGATATTGAAGATGCGATCCGCGCTGGAATTTTGAAAGAAACGGATTTACCTGCATTCCCTGTAAAGGTGTTGGGGAAAGCCACGAAGGAGCGTATCCATACCGCGATTGCGGATATTTATGAAAACTCCTACGGGAAACCCGTGATCGAGATGTCGGCGGACGTTGAAAAGGCAATTAAGGAACTGCGCGCCTTTATGTTTGAAAGGGTATATAACCTGTCCAACCGTGTGATTTTGGAACGCGCGGAACGGATGCTGACCGAACTGTTTACCTACTTTATGGCGCATACGGATAAGTTGCCTACGCCCTATGCCGCACTCTTGGAAGAATGGGGTAAGGAACGGGCGGTGTGCGACTATATTTCGGGGATGACCGATCAATACGCCATCAACGTATTCGAAAACGTCTTTATCCCGACTACTTTTTCCATACATGGATTAAACGAATAAATACAAAGGAGTAATGAATGGCTGAATTTGATCGCTTTCTACAAGAATTAAAAGCGAAGAGCGATATTGTTGACGTGATCGGCAGTTATGTTGCGCTCGATCAAAAAGGGGGCAACCATTGGGCTTGCTGTCCTTTCCATCACGAGCGGACCCCGTCGTTTGCAGTCAACCGTTCCGAAGGGTTTTACCATTGTTTCGGGTGCGGTGAATCAGGCGACGTGATCAAGTTTGTGCGGGAGATTGAAAGCACCGACTTTATGGGCGCTGTCCGTATCCTTGCCGCGCGCGCGAAGATGGAAGTGCCTGAAAACAACCTGGACACCGAAGAAGCGTTGCTCAAAAAGAAAAAGCGGGACGCGATGTTGGCGATTTTGCTGGATACCGCGAAATTTTACCGCTCCAACCTGTTTAGCGGGGATAGCCGTGCGGACGCGCATCTCGAATATATCGAACAAAGAAAAATGTCACCGTCCACCGTGCGGCAGTTCGGGATCGGTGCATCGCTCGATTACAAGGGCTTGGGGGAATATCTGGCAGGTAAAGGATACCAGCGGCAGGATATTTTGGATAGCGGCGTTATGATCGAAGACAAGAACGGTCGAATGATCGACGCGCAAGCGGAACGGCTCATCTTCCCCATCATCAATAACATGGACGAAGTAATTGCTTTCGGTGGGCGGTTCTTAGGCAAAACGGACTTTGCAAAATACAAGAACACCAAAGAAACGATGCTCTTTAACAAGCGCAACACCCTGTACAATATCAACCTTTTGAAGAAGTTGAAACGGGAGCAATCCATCGCGAACGTGATTATCGTTGAAGGATATATGGATACCATTTCGCTCTATCAAGCGGGGTTCAAAAACGTTGTGGCGTCTATGGGAACTTCGCTGACGAAGGACCAAGCAAGGCTCATCAAACGATATACCGAAAACGTGTATATTAGTTATGACGGGGACTTTGCAGGACAGAAAGCCGACCTTCGCGGGTTGGAAATCTTGGACGGCGAACACTTAAAGGTGCTGGTTGTACCCATGCCCGACGGGTTGGATCCTGACGACGTTGCAAAGCAGGGAAAAGACGCCTACCAAAAATGCTTGGATGCGGCGATGCCGTTGGTTGATTACAAGTTGCACGCCATCGAACGCAAGTTTGACCTTTCCCGAACGGAAGAAAAACGTGCTTTTGTCAAGGATGCACTCCGTGTTGTGGCAGCAACCGAAAGTGCGGCGGTTAAGGAAGAACTTTTGAAAAAACTGCGGGATAAAACGGGGCTTACCTATCAATCGCTTGAACGGGATTTGGAAAACCTGCCCAAGGACGATAAGGTGGAAGAAACCACCGCGGGAGTTGACCTGATGATACGGGAAGTTTCCAGCGGATCGGACAAAGTAGCAAAAGCCGAACGGTTTATTTTGGCGGCAAAACTCTTTTCCGCAAACTACGCGAAAGGATATTCGCTTGCAAGGCTGCATTTTTCGAACTCCGTACACGCAAGGATTGCGGAATATATCCAAGATCGGGAAACGAAAGGGGAGCGGGTGCGGCCTGCCGAACTCTTCGAAATCTTCGATGAGAGTTGCCCTGAGTTCAACGAAATCTTGGATTTGAACTACAACGAAAAATTGTCGGGCGCGGTCGCGGAAAAATTCTTCAACGACAGCATCAAGGCGCTGCAAAGAGAAAGCGTTGAAAAAGAGATTGCAATGCTCCAAGACGAATTAAAGCGGACGGACAGCCAGGAAGAACGGAAGGAACTCCTGCGGAAGTTGCAGGATGCGATACTCCGTCAAAAGAAAGGAAAATAAGCGCTTAGACGGGTTGCGTGAGAAATCTCGAAAAGCCCGTCAAAAAACAAAAGAAAATCAATGTAAGGAGAAACACTGTGGCAATTTCCGAACAAAAATTAAATGAAATCTTGAACTCTATTATTGCGAATTACAGCATGAAAGGTTGTATTTTGACCAACGCACTCTGCGATATTTTGGAAAAATACGACACCAGCCCTACGCAAATGGACTACGTCTATAAGGCGTTGCCCGAAGCGGGTATCCAAATCATCGACGAAGACGCAAGGGATAAAGAACTGTTTGAACAGGCACTCGCGGATATCGGCTTGGACGACCCCGTTAAGTTGTACTTGAAGGACATCGGCGACGTTCCCCTGCTTTCCGCAGAAGAAGAAGTGGAACTCGCAAGACGTATGCAGGAAGGGGACGAAAGAGCGAAAAAACGCCTCTCCGAAGCAATCTTGCGTTTGGTTGTTTCTATTGCAAAACGCTTTATCGGCCGTGGGATGCTGTTCTTGGATTTGATCCAGGAAGGGAACTTGGGGCTTATGAAAGCCGTGGAAAAGTTTGATTATCAACGGGGTTTTAAATTCTCGACCTATGCTACTTGGTGGATTCGTCAAGCAATTACCCGTGCAATCGCCGATCAGGCGCGTACCATTCGTATCCCCGTGCATATGGTTGAAACCATTAACAAGTTGACCAGAGTGCAACGCGTGCTGTTGCAGGAACTCGGCCGTGAACCGACCCCTGCGGAAATCGCGGAAAAGATGGGCGTGAGCGAAGAACGCGTTTGCGAAATCTAAAAGATTGCGCAAGATCCCGTTCCTTTGGATACCCCCATCGGTGAAGAAGAAGACAGCCATTTGGGTGATTTCATCGAAGATGAAAAGACGATTACGCCCAGCGATTCGGTCGCGTTTACCATGCTCAAAGAACAGTTGCTTAACGTTCTGGATACGCTGACGCCCCGCGAAGAAAAAGTACTTCGTTTGCGCTATGGTATCGACGACGGCAAGCCCCGTACTTTGGAAGAAGTGGGTAAAGAATTTAACGTTACCCGTGAACGTATCCGTCAAATCGAAGCGAAAGCGTTGCGTAAACTTCGTCACCCTTCGAGAAGTAAGAAGTTGAAAGATTATCTGTACTAATGGTTAGCCTGCGGATACGGACATTGTGTTCGTTGCTTGCCCCCACCGATGTCTTTGCGGACGTGGGGTGCGATCACGGATACTGCACCGAATATATGTTGAAAAACGGGCTGTGCGATAGCGCAATCTTTTCGGACGTGAGCAAGGGGAGTTTGCAAAAAGCGGAACTCCTGCTTGCTGAATACGTCAAAGACGGCAAAGCGAAAGCCGTTTTGGGCGACGGATTTTACGGCGTACCTGAAACGGTGGGCGAAGTGCTGATTGCAGGAATGGGCGGTAGCGAAATCTTGTCCATTCTCACCGACGAAAAATACGGCTTTTTGCCGAAGACGTTTGTCTTTCAACCGATGCTGAATGCGGATAAGGTCCGCCGTTGGGTTTTGGATAACGGTGGGTATATCACCCGTGATTTTACGTTCAAAGACGGGAAATATTATGACGTGATTTGCGGCAGACGGCTACTCGACGGGGAAGAAAGGCAAACTTATACCGAAGAAGAAATTGAATTCGGTCGGGAAAATCTTGCGCTTTTATCGTCGGCGTTTGTGGAAAGAATACAAAAACAATGCAGGGATATTGATCGCTTTTTGGCGGCGGAAAACTTGCAAGAAGAGAGCCGCGTCGAACTGTTGAAACGGAAGGCAAGGCTGGAAGGAGTGATAGGAAAATGAGCGTTTGGGACGTTTATAAATTACTGGACGAAGTAGCGCCGAAAGGTTTGAGTGATGAGTATTGCCGCACTTGCGGGGCTTACGACAACAGCGGCGTTTTGGTCGATTGCGGCGGCGAAGTGCGGGGGGTAGTGTTTACCTTAGATCTTACCGACGGCGCGATTGCGACAGCGAAAGCGCAAGGGGCGAACTTGATTGTCACGCACCATCCCGTGATCTATGGGAAGATCGGCGATATTCGTTTGGGTAATCCACTCGGCGGGCGGTTGATCGCTTGCGTGCAGGCGGGGATTTCGGTGATTTCAATGCACTTGAACTTGGACTGCGCAGCGGGCGGTATTGACGATTGCTTGGCGGATGGGATTTTTCGCGCGGCAAGCGGCTGCCTTGAAACGGGCGAAAAAAGAGAAAATCTTTGTCGCCAACATATTCTCTCGCAAGGGGGATACGGCAGCGTGTATGCCGTGCCTGAAATTACCGCGGGGGAATTGCAAAAGAACATGGGGAAGGAGTTTTCTTCCCTGCCCAAACTGGTAGGTGATGCAGGAAAAGCCATTCGTAAAATAGCAAGTTTTTGCGGTGCGGGGGTGGACGACGGATCGGTGGCGTTTGCTATTGCAAACGGCGTGGACGCGGTTGTGAGTTCGGACTGGAAACATCACTTGATTTTGGCTTGCTATCAAGCGGGCGTTGCCGTATTTGAGTTGTCGCACTATGCGTCCGAAGAATACGGGTTTGAAAAATATTATGAAAAAATGTGTAAAAGTATCTCGTTGTCTTGCGCGTTGCACAAGGAAGACGGGTTGCTTTGAAGGAGTATATTATGTTGAAGGCAATTTTGAACTATCAGGAAATCGACAGAAAGTTGTTTCAGTTGGAACGCGAAATCGCGGGGAGCCAGGAAAGAAAGAAGTACGCAAAACTGAAAAAGTACATGGAAACGGCATCCGAAAAGTTGGATGCGCTTGACGCGAAAGCGGAATCCTTGCGCCACGAAGTAGCGACTTTGGAAGAAAAGTACGCGGTCACCGAAGCGGCGTTGGTGGAATTCGACCACATGGAAGAACTCGTGGAAGAAGGCGGCGCAGACTTGGCATTCTATAAAAAGAAAGCGTTGATGCACTTGGATCGTATGAAGAAACTCAAAGGCGACATCGCGGCTTTGGAAGAAAGCATCAAGGAAACGGACAAAGAATATAAGGAATTGAAAGCCGAAGTTATCGCAAAACAAGCGGAATACAAAACCGCGAAAGAAGAATATGCTGCTTTGAAAGATTCGAAAGAAGGCGATAGAAAAGCGATTGAAGCGGAACTCAAAAAGGCGGCGGCGAGCCTCGACCCTGCGATTTTGTTGCAGTACAACACGAAGAGAAAGGAAAAAATCTTCCCCATTTATTCGCAGTATTTCGCGGAACGCTGCTCCTGTTGTAGTATGGAACAGCCGATTGCGGCGCATAGTAAACTCGCGGCGGGCGAAACGATTGAATGTGACAACTGCCATAGAATTTTGTACGCAGATTGATCTTTTTGACGTTTCGACGCATACAATAACGTATGCAGGAAACGACGATAGAAATTGATCTTAGAAACTTACGCGAAAATGCGAAGTCGTTTAAAACCGCGACGGATCGGTTTTTGTATGCCGTGGTCAAGGCAGATGCTTATGGGCACGGTGGCGCACGGGTAGTAGATGCTTTGTATGGGATCGCGGACGGCTTTGCTGTTGCACTCATTGACGAAGCACTTGCTATCAAGTATTCGGCGGGCGGAAAAGAGATTTTGGTCTTTACGCCGCCTTTGGACGAAAGTGACGTGCTCGTTGCCGCGAAGAATGGCTTTACGCTGACGGCGGCGGATTTGTCTTCTGCGCGTCTGATTGTTGACACGGCGAGAAAATATTGCTTGACGACCACGGTGCAAATCAAAGTGAATACGGGGATGAACCGCTACGGCGTGCATGAAACGTTGCTGAAACAAGTGTGCTCAATCTTGAAAGATGGGGGGCAGGTACGCGTTCAAGGGGTGTACTCCCATCTATATTCTCACGAAAAACGGTTGTGTGAACAGCAAAGAATGCGCTTTTGGAAGGCGGTGAAAATTTGCAGAGAACATTTCCCGCTTGTGCGGGCGCATTTGGCATCGACATACGGGGCGTGTCTTGGCAAAGAGTATCTTTTCGACGGAGTGCGCATCGGCTTGGGTTTGTACGGCTATTTCCCCAAAGGGGAGTTAGAACAACCCTTCCCCTTGTTGCCCGTGATGCGCGTGTTTGCTCCCTGTGTGGGGGCGCAAACTTGCGCCTTTGGCGGTGCGGGGTATGGCGGTGAGCGTGCGGACTTGTTGGGGAAAAGGCTTTGCCTTTTACGGGCTGGCTACGCGGACGGATTTGGTGTTTCGGGAGAACAATGCGGCTTGTTGCCGCCCATCGTTGGGCAACTCTGTATGGACGTTTGCTTGACGGAAAATGAATATAAAAACAAAGAACGGGTACTGCTCTTTGATGATGCGTTTGCGGTGGCAAAAAGTAGGGGAACTTCGGTGTACGAAGTGCTGTGCTTGATGGGCTTGCGCGGAAAAAGAACGTACCGGTGATAGACGTTTGAAAGAACGTACAAAGGAGAAATTATGGCAAAGATAAAAGAAGGGATGAAAACGTTTTGGTCGAATACTTGGGAGTTGATCAAAAACTCGTTTTTGGCGATGCTCTTTTATGGTATGGCGAGTTCCATTTGCTTTATGGCGACGCTCAATGAAGAATGGACGGGCAAACTTTCGGAAGGGTTTAACTCTTCCCGTGCATTGTGGATTATCATCGCAGGCGTGATTGCCGTTGCGTATAACGGTATTTTGTCTTATGCGAATGGCTCGAAAGGCTATGAAATGCTCGTTTCGGGCAATATGAAACGCTTGTCGGCGGAACGCTTTGGAACGACGATGAAAATTTCTTCCCATAAGGAAGTGCAGGAATACCGCGCGTGGAAAGGCTTTGTGTCTGGCGCGATTATCTCTATATTCACCGTCTTTTTCGGGATTTTGATGGCTGCGAATGCGGATAAAATCAATGCGGCGTTGGATTCTATTTACCACGTGTCGGTGACAGGGGAAAATTCAGGTGAAGTAATCGCTACGGGCACGGGCATTTTGCTTATCGGCTCGTTGCTCATGAGTGGTTGGTCGTTGTTGCCTTTTGTGTTTGTGAACTTGGCTGGAGGCTCGGTGAGTTATATATGGGCTTGCTTGTTCGCAGTTTTACCTATTTTAGTGAGCGGGTTCTTGTATATTGCAGGGGCTTACGGCAAGCGCGCAAAGACCTTTAAAGCGCAGGAAGAAGCAGATCGCGCATCGGCGGCACAGGAAAGCAAACCGAAGAAAATCAACTACGGAGGTTTGCCTGGCACGAAACCTAAAAAACGTAAAAAATAATACATTGAGAGAAAAGTATGCGGATTATCGGCGGAAAATTTAGAAGTCGCGTTTTGGCGACTTTCGACGGGGAGTCGGTGCGGCCGACGGCGGATCGCGTGAAAGAGTCCCTGTTTAATATCCTTGCTTTGCGGTTTCACGGGGCGAGAGTGTTGGACTTGTTTTCGGGTACGGGGGCCTTGGGGTTAGAAAGCCTTTCTCGTGGCGCGCGTGAAGTTGTATTCAACGATCGCTCGAAGGATAGCGTGGCGATTTTGAAAAAGAATCTTAAAACGCTCAAAGTGGAAGAAGGCAAGGACGCGAAAGTGTTTAATTTGGATGCGGACGTGTACTTGGATTGCGTAAAAGAGCCCTTTGATTTAATTTTTATCGATCCCCCTTACGCGTTAGATGTGGGCGTAAAGGCGGTGGAAAAAATCGCAAAAAAAAGTTTGCTTGCAAAGGGCGGCGTGTTGGTGTTTGAACGGGACAAGCCGTTTGAAGGGGACGTTGAAGGTCTGGAAAAATACGACGAGCGTAAATACGGAAAGACGATTTTGACCTTTTTCCGTCCGATAGAAGGGTGATAATATGAAGAAGTGTATTTTTGCTGGGACGTTTGATCCTGTGACAAAGGGGCATGAAAACCTAATAGAACAATGCTTGCGCCTGTTTGACGAAGTGGTGGTTGCCGTTTTGATCAATCCAAACAAGCAACCGTATTTTTCGTTGGAGCAACGCAAAGAGATGTTGAAAATCGCTTTGGGTGAGAACGATAAAATTAAAATTGTGGAACACGCGGGGACTGTGGCGGAACTTCTGCAAAAGGAAGGCACGCCTTTCTACGTTCGCGGTATCCGCAATACGGTAGATTTTGAATATGAAAACGCAAACTATTTTGCGTCCAAGCGCTTGAACGCGGACTTGGTACCCATATATTTGCCCTGCCCGCAGGAATTGCTGCACGTTAGTTCGTCGATGGTGCGCAGCAGTTTGCAGTTCAGAACTCCCATTTCGGACTACGTTTCCGAAGGCGTGGAAACCTATATCCGCGCTCTTGGAAAACTTCAATCAATTTGAAACCATTTTTTTGTAATCAAAGGAGTGTACGAAGATGTTACAAAAGCAAAATTATATTCCCGAACCGGAAGAGTTCCAAGCGGAGACGCCGTTGACACCCACGATGAAGAAAATTAAAGCGGAAAGAGATGAAGAAATCCGCGCGGTTATCTCGGGGAAAAGCGACAAAATGTTGGTGGTAATCGGGCCTTGCTCGGCGCACGAATCCGCGCCTACGCTCGAATATATTTCCCGTTTGGGTAAAATCAACGAACAGGTGAAGGACAAACTTGTAATTGTCCCCCGTATCTATACGAACAAACCCCGTACCAAAGGGGTTGGCTATAAAGGGATGTTCTTGCAACCCGATCCCGATGGGGAAGCGGATATCGTCCGCGGGATCCGCAGTATCCGTGCGCTCCACCTTGCGGCAATCGACGCGTCGGGATTGACTTCGGCGGATGAAATGCTCTATCCCGAAAACACGGCGTACGTGGAAGATTTGCTCTCTTATCACGCAGTAGGCGCAAGAAGCGTGGAAGACCAACTCCACCGTCAAGTTGCAAGCGGCGTGGAAGCGCCCGTCGGCTTGAAAAATCCTATGAGCGGCAATATCCCTGCGCTTATAAACTCGATTTTTGCGGCACAAGCACCCCAAGTGTTTAAGTATCGCAACTATCAAGTGCGCTCGGACGGCAACCCTTACGCGCATGCGATTTTGCGCGGCGGCGTGGATGGAAACGGGATGGACGTGCCTAACTTCCATTACGAAACGGTTATGCATTTGGAAGAGATTTACCGCGGTAGTAAGTTGGAAAACCCTGCAATCGTGATCGACTGCAACCACTCCAACTCGGGCAAAAAACACCGTCAACAAATTCGTATTGCGCACGAAGTTATGCAAAACAGACGCTTTGACGAAAAGTTTAAGAATATCGTCAAGGGCTTTATGATCGAAAGTTTCTTGGAAGAAGGCAACCAGCCACACGACGAAGTATTCGGTAAATCCATCACCGACCCTTGTATCGGTTGGGCAGATACCGAAAGATTATTGTTGGATTTGGCGGCGCTTGTGTAAGGCGAAGGCTTGAAGATATGTTAGATGTGTCAAAAAGGAATACGTTATGAAAATTGCATATTTAGGACCGGAAGGTAGTTATTCTCATTTGGCGGCACAAAAATTCCTTGCCGAAGAAAACGTAGAAGGTAAGAGTTGGAACGAGTGTATGCCGTTCCGCAACTTTGCCGAAGTGCTTGCGGCGGTAAAGTCAGGCAAGGCGGACGCGGGTGCTATTCCTATTGAAAATAGTTTGCAGGGGAGCGTTGCGCAAAACTTGGATTTGATGCAGGACGCGGAAGACTTGTATGCGGTAAAAGAATATGTTTTGCGTATCGACCACCGTTTGGTGTATAAAGAAGGGGTGTCCATTTCCGAAATCGGTAGAGTGTATTCCCACCGCCAAGCCTTGGATCAATGCGGTGAATTCTTGACAAAGAAAATGCCTTTTGCGGCTTTGCGTGAAACTGAATCGACGGCGTTTGGCTTATCGAAGGCGATGGAAGACGAAAGCGGCAAAAGTGCGGCGATTGTTGGCGCACACGTGGAAGGTTTGCGACGTGGATTTGTCGTTGGCGAAGAATGTTTGTCCGACGAAAAGAATAACTTTACCCATTTCTTGCTCATAAAGAAAGGGGAAGACAAATTGCCTGAAACCAGTAACCGTTTATTCTTCTCGGCTGTTTGCCCGAACCGTCCTGGTAGTTTGCTGGAATTATTGAAAATTATCGCTGGGCATGAGATCGACATGACGAAACTTGAAAGCCGTCCCGTAAAAAACCGTCCCGGTGAGTTCCGTTTCTTTATTGAAGCGGCTTGTGACGTTGCGGATGGCTCGATTGCGAATTTCTTGCAGGAAGTACGCGATAATACGCTCGAATGTAAAGTTTTGGGCGCGTACACGCACGAATAAGCAGACACAATTCGTTTCGATTTTCCTACATAATTGAGTGTATGCTCGATGACCTTTCTTGTGGGGGGATAGAAAAATGAAAAAGTTAGGTTTGGCGCTTGGCAGCGGCGGCAGCCGTGGAATTGCGCATATTGGTTTTTTACAGGCATTAGAAGAAGCGGGCATTGTGCCGTCTTGTATCAGCGGCTGTTCGATGGGCTCGGTGGTTGGCTCGGCGTATGCGGCAGGATTGTCGCCTTCGGATATGCGCAGGGCGGTTTGTTCCTTGCGATTCTTCGACCTTGTCGATATTACCAACCGTCCCGGTGGTTTTTTGGATACCCGAAAGATGAAAAAATTGCTGGAACGCTATATTGGGAATAGGGATTTTTCTGAACTCCGAATCCCGTTTAGTTGCGTTGCGGTGGATATGATTCGGCAGGAAGTTGTTGAATTTTCCAGCGGAAAAGTAGTGGATGCCGTCGCGTCGTCGTCGGCGATTCCGTCGGTGTTTAAACCGATTGAAATGGACGGGATGCGGTTGGTGGACGGCGGTATTTTGCGCCGCGTGCCTGTGGAAGAAGTCTGTCGTATGCAGCCCGACGTGGTGGTTGCGGTGGACGTACTCGGGAAACGAAGCACGAAGGATGTTTGCCCCAACGTCTTTGGGGTGATGGCAGAAGTAATCGACGTGATGGACAACTTCCGTACGGAATCTTATAAGAAAAAAATGCGCAAAAAGTATGATTTGTGGCTGGAACCCGATTTGGGGGATATGAGTCAATATACTTTTAAGAACCTGGATTTTGCCTATCAGCAGGGTTATGAGATGGGTAAAAAGAATATTAAAAAAATACGCAAACTTTTGGAAGACTGACGGTGGCGAAAAGGCTATTTTTCAGGATTTCATGGGGGCAGGGTTGGATTGAATATGGATTTGTTTGATTTTAACAATAACAATCATGAGCAAAATGCAAGGCCGTTGGCGGAGCGGATGCGCGCAAATACGATGGAAGAGTTTATCGGTCAAAAGCACTTGGTTGCGGAAGGCTCTCTTCTTCGCCGCGCGATTGCGACCGATCGTCTTGGGAGTTGTATTTTTTGGGGGCCGCCAGGCTGCGGGAAAACCACGCTTGCAAACATTATCGCGTTGGGGACGAATGGGGAGTTTATTAAACTCAACGCCGTGAACGCGGGGGTTGCGGACGTGAAAAAGGCGGTGGATCAGGCGCGGGACAATTTGCGTATGTATGGAAAGCGTACATATTTGATGCTCGATGAATGCCACCGTTTCAGCAAGACACAAAGCGACTCGCTTTTGCCTGCGATTGAACAGGGAACGATTATTTTTATCGGTTCAACCACCGAAAATCCCTATGCGTCGATGACGCCTGCTATCGTTTCCCGCTGTCGGGTGTTTGAATTTAAGCGCTTGACGCAGGACGACATTGCCGATGCGGTGCGCAAGGCAATCAAAAGCCGTCACAAGGGCTTGGGGAAGATGAACTTGGTTGTGGATGATCAGGCGATCGACCATATCGCGCGGGTTGCTGGCGGGGATTTGCGTACTGCTTACAACGCTTTGGAGTTGGCTGCACTCACCACGCCCCCCGATGAGCAGGGCGTGATTCACGTGACGATTGCGGATGCAGAACAATCCATTCAAAGAAAGGCGCTTTCGTATAGCGAAGATAATTATTACGACTTTTTGTCGGCGTTTTGTAAGTCCTTGCGGGGGAGCGATGCGAATGCGGCGCTCTACTATGCGCAACGCTTGATTGAAGGGGGCTGTGACCCGATGTTGGTGGCGCGGCGGCTGGTGGTACATTCGGCGGAAGACGTCGGGATGGCCGATCCAAGAGCCTTGCAAATTGCCACTTCGGCGATGTATGCCCTGCAACATTTAGGAATTCCCGAAGGGATGATTCCTTTATCCGAAGCGATTATTTATGTTTGCGAAGCGGAAAAAAGCAACTCGGTTGTGGAAGCGATGTACGCCGCGAAAGCGGATGCTGTTTCGGATAGCGACGATCGCGTACCTGCGCATTTGAAAGACGTTAGTTATGGCAGCAAGGAAGACAAGGTTGCAAGGCAGGCGTATAAATATCCACACGATTACGGTGGATACGTTGAACAGCAGTACTTGCCTGATAGCCTGAAAGATAAGGTGTATTACGTTCCCAGCGGGCGCGGATACGAAAAAGAAGTGCTGGAAATTCGCCAGCGTAAGGGGAAGAAAAAGTAAGCGTTTTGCCCTTAAAAATGAAAATTACTCAGCCCCATTTACGGGTTTAGGAGAAAAATAAATGAAATGTTTGTATTGTGATTGCACGGATAGCAAGGTGATTGACTCTCGTTCTTCGGACGATAGAAAAAGTATCCGCCGTCGTAGAGAATGTACCCTTTGTGGAAGACGGTTTACGACCTATGAAACGATTGAAGTGACCCCTGTCTTGGTGGTGAAAAATGATGGCACTCGCGAATCATATAACGCGGAAAAAGTGCGCGTTGGTATTGTAAAAGCGTGCGAAAAACGGGCGGTTTCCGCAGATAAAATTGACGAGATCGTTTCCGATATTTCTAAGCGCGTTTACAATAGTATGGAAAGCGAAATTTCTTCCAAAGAAATCGGGGAAATGGTAATGGACGCCTTGAAGGATACCGACGAAGTTGCTTACGTGCGGTATGCATCCGTATATCGTTCGTTTAAGGATATTTCGTCCTTTATGGCGGAACTGAAAAAGATGATGCGCGACGCGAAGGAAAACAAAAAGGATACGGGGAACGACGCATGACGAATAGATGGAATACAAGGCAAATTTCCGTTGGCGGTGTGACGATGGGGGGCGGTGCGCCCGTGCGTATTCAATCTATGACAACCACCAAAACCGCGGACGTGGAAAAGACTTTGGCGCAAATTTCGGCGCTCAAAAATGCGGGCTGTGAGATTGTGCGCGTTGCGGTTGCGGATGAAAAGGACGCCGCAGCGATCAAACAAGTGGTTGCTGCCAGCGGCTTGCCCGTGGTTGCGGATATTCATTTTTCCTATCGTTTGGCGGTGGCGGCGATTGAAAACGGTGCGCACAAAGTACGCATCAACCCTGGCAATATCGGCGGGGAAGAAAAGATAAAATACGTGGCGGATTGCGTTAAGGCGCACCATATTCCCGTGCGGGTAGGCTCGAACACGGGGAGCATTGAGCCACACTTTTTGAAAGAGTATGGCAGAAGTGCGCAGGCACTTGTTGAAAGTGCGCTGTATAACGTAGCGGCTCTGGAAAAATTTGGGGTGCAGGATATTGCGATTTCGGTGAAAGCGTCGGACGTTCCGATGACCGTGAACGCGTACATGCTCCTGGCAAATCGTACTTCCTACCCCCTGCACGTCGGGGTGACGGAAGCGGGTACGACCGCCAGCGGGATTGTAAAAAGTTCGGTGGGGATCGGTGCGCTGTTGTTGCAGGGGATCGGGGATACGCTCCGCGTTTCCTTGACGGACGATCCCGTACAAGAAGTGTATGCGGCAAAACGAATTTTGCAGGCGTGCGGCTTGGAAGAGAATTACGTAGAAGTGGTTTCCTGTCCTACTTGCGGGAGATGCAGTTGGGACAGTATGGCACTCGCAAAGGAAGTGGCGGACTTTGTGCTGCCTTACCAAAAAAAGGCGAAAGTGGCGGTGATGGGGTGCGTTGTCAACGGCCCTGGTGAAGCCAAAGACGCGGATTTGGGTATTGCGGGCGGCGACGGATATTGTTTGCTGTTCAAAAAAGGCGAACCCTATTTAAAAGTGGAAGCAAGCGCGGCGAAAACGACTTTTTTGCAGGCGTTAAAGGAATTGTTGAAAGATGGACAGAACGGCTGAGTACCTGCGCTCGATACGCGCGATCAATGGATTAAAGAACGCAGTTTTGGAAGGGATTTGCGTTTATAAACGGGAAAAAATAGTGGAGTTTTCGTTGATTACCGACCGCTCTTTTTCGGCGTTCGATGAAAACGATGCACAGGAAATTACGCAAAGATTCCTGCCCGATGGGTTCCGCGCAAAGGTAAAAATTGTCAAACGCTTGGTGGACGAAGAACTGTTGCAGGAGTGTATCTTTTCCTTTGTGACGGAAAACTATCCTGCCGCCGCGGCGTTTTTAAAAAAAGATGACGTGAAGGTGGAACTTGTCGGCGGGGTTGCAAACTTTTTCTTTGAAGTTGCAACGGATGAAAAATCGTTGTTCGACACGGGAAAAGTGTTGGATGCGGTGTGTGCGCACCTGTCGTCTAAGTACTGCGGACGCTTTATGGGTAACGTCCGTTTGGTAGAGAAAAAACGGGATACGGCGTTCTTGCATGAACCTGCAATTGAGCGCGAAGAAGCTTTCGTTTCGGAGATCCGTACATTCCCGATTGAAAATTATCAAAAAATTGACGGTGCGGATACTCTGCCCACAGAAGCGGTATATATCGCGGATATGGGATGTATGGATGGGACGTTTGCCGTTTGCGGACAAATTACCTTTTTCGAAGAAAAAAAATACGTAAAACGCAACGAAAAAACGGGCGAAGACGTGGAAAAAACAAGATATTCGGTGTCCATTTCCGATGGCTCGGGTATGCTCCGTTGTACCTACTTCCCCAAGAAAGCAACGGAAGAAAAAATTAAGGAATTGCAACAGGGCAACCAAATCGTGATTATCGGCTCAAACGAAGAGTTTAACGGCCATCCGTCCTTTAAGGCGGGAAAAATCAATTTGGGGCGTCCCCCCGAAGGGTTTGTGCCGCAGGCAAAAGCATCCAAGCCTGTGCCGAAATTTTACCGCACCGTATTCCCCGAACCGTACGTGCAATACAAGCAGGCGGGATTTTTTGATGCGACCGAAAAACCTGAGGCGCTTAAAGGCAAAACAGTTGTGGTGTTTGACTTGGAAACGACGGGTTTGGTTTGGCAGCCGTCTATGGGTAAGATGGATAAGATTATCGAAGTGGGGGCTGTGAAACTTGTTGACGGTGAAATTTGCGAAAAGTTTGCGTCGTTTGTTGCTTGCACGGATCGGCTTTCGCAAAAAATTATCGAACTCACGGGCATCCACGATGAAGATTTAATCGGTGCGCCGACCATTGATAAGGTGATTGCAGACTTCTTTAAGTTCGTCGATGGGGCAATTTTGGTTGGGCATAACGTCAATTTCGACTATGGGTTCGTTCGCCACTATGGCAAGGACAATGGGTACGTGTTCTCGAACCCTGCACTCGATACGGTCACTTTGGCACAGGAACAGTTGGCAGCAGTCGGGCTTGCGAACTATAAATTGAACACGATTGCCGAATATTACGGTTTCGAATTTAATCACCATCGTGCGTTTGAAGATGCGGCGACGACGGCAAAAATCTTTGTCGAACTCATCAAAAAGCGCGGTTCTTTGCCTATATAATCGTGTGCATAGGAAATTTCTTTTAAGAAATTACGAAAAAATGCTTGCGTAATGCAAAAAATCGTGCTATAATAAAGATACTTAATAATGCTTTTGTTATTGAGAGTGGTTTCGGGCCACTCTCAATCTTTATATAAGGGGGTTTTATGAAGGTAAAAACGATAGAAGAAATCCAAATCGCCCTGCAACCGATTGCCGATGAAATGGGCATCGAAATCGTCGAAGTGGAGTTTAAGCAAGGCCGTGAACCTGCACTCACCATTTACATCGATACTGAAAACGGGGTGGATTTGAACACTTGTGAAGCGTTCCACCGTGCGATTGATCCCGTGCTGGATGAAGTGGATCCCACGTTCGGGCTGCCTTACACGCTCAATGTATCCAGCCCTGGTGTGGATAGACCGCTCAAAACCGCGCGTGACTACGAAAAGTGTATGGGCAAGAAAGTGGAAGTGAAACTCTTTGCTCCTATGCAAGGGAAAAAGTTTTTTGAAGCGACTTTGGTCGGATACGACGAGCATTGCGTTTCGATTGACTTGGACGGGAGCGTACTCAAACTGGAAAAAAGCAAGATTGCAAAGATCAACCGCGCAATCGAATTTAATTTTTAATTACGAAAAATAATACAGGATTTCAATAGGAGATACAATTATGGATAATAAGGAATTTTTTGCGGCACTCACCGATTTAGCGAGAGAAAAGGGCATCAGCGAAGAAGCGTTTTTGGAAACGTTGAAAAATGCGCTTGCATCTGCTTACAAAAAGCAATACGATGGCGGCGCAGAAGTAATCGTGGAAGCAAACCTTGATCTGGGTACAATTTCGTTTAAGGCGGTGAAACACGTTGTAGAAGTGGTGGAAGATAAGGATAAGGAAATTTCGTTGGAAGATGCGCAGGCTTTGGATGCAAGACACCAAGTTGGCGATACCATCGTTCGATCCTTTGTTCCCGACGACTTCGGTCGTATCGCGGCGCAAACTGCTCGACAAGTAATTTTGCAAAAATTGCACGAAGCGGAAAGAGATAGCACCTACTCGGCGTTCTCCGACAAGGAAGGCGAATTGATGACGGGCGTTATCCGTAAAATTGACGAAAGAAACGTATACGTAGAACTTGGGGATAAGAAAATCGAAGGCGTGATGCCCCCCCAAGACAGAGTTCCCACCGAACGTTATAACATCGGCGATACCATTAAAGTATTCGTAAAACGTGTAAAGAACAGCGGTAGAAATTCTCAAATCGTGGTTTCCAGAACGGCGCCCGGCTTGGTAAAGAAACTCTTCGAAGAACAAGTGCCTGAAATCGCACAAGGGATTGTCGAAGTGAAAGAAGTTGCTCGTGAAGCGGGCCACAGAACGAAGATCGCTATCTGTTCTTCCGATGCAAGAGTTGACGCTGTCGGCGCGTGCGTTGGTAATCGCGGTGCAAGAGTAAACGCGGTGGTGGAAGAACTCGGTGGTGAAAAGATAGACATCATTCTTTGGGACGAAAATCCCCTTGCGTTCATCTTTAAGGCATTGTCGCCTGCAACGGTGAACTCGGTGACCATTCGCGGTGAAAAGAGCGCAATGGCGGTTGTTCCTGATGATAAACTCTCGCTTGCAATCGGCCGTGATGGTCAAAACGCAAGACTTGCGGCAAGATTGACCGGTTGGAAGATTGACGTGAAATCGGCATCTTCCCCCGAAGCGTTGGCTTTGGCTGCTGAACAGGAAACCGAAGAAGGAGTAGATGAAGAATAATATGGCGAAAGGTAAAATCCCCCTTCGTATGTGTATCGCGTGTAGAACGATGCAGCCCAAAAAAGAAATGCTGCGCGTTGTGCGAAACGCAGACGGGGAAATTTATCCGGACTACACAGGGAAGGCTCCGGGGCGTGGCGCGTATATTTGCGCGGCGGAAGATTGTCGAAAAAAATTAGAGAGCAAGAAACTGCTGAATAAGGCTTTTGCGGCGGCTGTTCCCCAAGACGTGTATGAAAAGATCGGGGGAGAACAACGTGAACCATAAACTTGCATCTTATTTTGGATTTTGCGTTCGTAGCGGTAAAATCGTGTACGGCGTGGATGACATCGAAAAACAAAAAAAATCCGTGTTCTTGATTGTGATAGACGGCGAGATGGGTGAGAGTTCGAAGAAAACTGCCCTGAAAGCAAAAGAAAAGTTCGCTTGTCCGCTACTGGTTGCCAAAAACGGCACGTTGGCGGAACTTGTGCATAAGCCTGCTGTGAAAGCGGTGGCGATCAAGGACGTTCACTTGGCGCAGGCAATCCTGTCCGTGTTGGATAGCGAGCCCTGCCTGAAAATGTATGGAGGAAACAACTGAAATCTATGGCAAAGAATGATTATAAAAACGTGGAAAAAGTAAGAGAACTGTTGGGCGATCAGCAATTAGGCGGTTTGCGCAAGCGTCTTTCTTCCACCGAAAAGAGTTTAAATGATATTCTGAAAAAATTGAACGCTTTGGAAGCGCAAAAGGCAGAACGCGAAGCGGCTGCGGCGGCAGAACAAGCGGCAAAGGCAGCGGAAGAAGCGGCGAAAGCGGCGGCTCTCGTTCAGGAACCCGTAGTGGAAACGCCTGTTGCAGAACAACCTGCAAAGAAAGCAAAGAAGAAAGCGGAACTCGTGGAAGAAGTGAAGACGGAAGGAACGCAAGCACCTGTTGAAGTGCCTGCGGTAGAAACCGTTGCGCCTGTCGAAACGCCTGCTCCTGAGGCGGCGAAAGAAGAAGCGCCCGCTCCTAAGGCGGAAACGACCTACGTACCCGCTGAACCTGCAAAACCTGCTGCACCCAGAGCGCCCCGTTATTTCCGTAACGGTCAAGTGCAAGGCGAATACGTGGCAAAACCTGGTGCGGAAAGCGCGCCTACGTCCACTTACCGTCCTGCTCGTTCGCAGGGGGATAGAACGCACGCTCCGCGCGGCGAAAGACCGAATACGCAGGGGGCAGG